>NZ_JBIRUL010000004.1:0-25128 GCF_044335095.1 Streptomyces sp. NPDC020597
GTGAGCTGGCCGCCGCCGCTGCCCCTTGCCGGGTGCCGGTGGCGGTGACGTGCCGGGTGCTCGGGCTGGCCCGCCAGCCCTACTACCGGTGGCTGGACCGGCCGGTCACCGACGCCGAACTGACCCAGGCATACCGGGCCAACGCCCTGTTCGACGCGCACCGCGACGATCCCGAGTTCGGGCACCGCTTCCTTCTCGACGAGGCACGCGCTGCCGGTGAGGCGATGGCCGAGCGGACCGCCTGGCGGATCTGCCGGGACAACGGCTGGTGGAGTGCCTTCGGCAAGCGCAGGGGCCGCGGGAAGAACGCCAAGGCCGGGCCGCCGGTCCACGATGACCTGGTGCGGCGGGACTTCACCGCGGACGGGCCGAACCGGCTGTGGCTCACGGACATCACCGAGCACGCAACCGGCGAGGGCAAGCTGTATCTGTGCGCCGTCAAGGACGCTTTCTCGGGCCGTATCGTGGGCTATTCCATCGACGCCCGGATGCAGTCCCGCCTCGCGGTGAACGCGCTGGAGTCCGCCGTCGCCCGCCGCGGCCCCGTCGCGGGGTGCATCGTCCACTCCGACCGCGGCTCGCAATTCCGGTCCCGCAAGGTCGCCGCCGTACTCACCCGGCACGGCCTGGCCGGCTCGATGGGCCGGGTCGGGGCCGCCGGCGACAACGCCGCGATGGAGAGCTTCTTCGCACTGCTGCAGAAGAACGTCCTCGACCGCCGCACCTGGGCCACCCGCCAGGAGTTGCGGATCGCGATCGTCACCTGGATCGAGCGGACCTACCACCGGCGCCGACGGCAACGACGCCTGGGCCGATTGACCCCCGTCGAGTACGAGACCATCATGACCCCACCCGCAGCTCTGGCTGCATAAACCCCGCTGTCACCCGATCATGCAGCAGTCCCTTCCTTTGGTGCGCGTCAGCCGTCAGCGTTCACTCACTCCATAGCGTGAAAGCCTGCGACTGGAATACCTCAGCGTAGCCATCGATCGGGTAACCGACGTAGGTATCAGCAACAGCCAAGGTTCCAGCCGAGTTCATCGAGGGGGGGCCAGCCCAGATCCAGGGCTGGCCCCCCCTTCGACGTCCCTCGCCGGATCGAGTAAGGAGCAGTTGCCGACGCCCGCCCCCACCACCAAAGCTGTCGTAGAAGGTGACCACGTCAGCTGGGATGAGGCTTCGCAGTTGGTGGGCATGGCGACAGAGCGTATGACGCCGGAGCACCGGTGGACCAGTACCACGTGATGGCCATTGCGGTACAGCGCCCAAGTACAGCAACCAGCCCGACCGCAACTGACCGCCACCGCCCCCGGTGGCCGTCTGACTAGCCCACCAGACCGCCATGACCCTCGAGCCGAGAGATTCGGGACGAAGAGGTCGTGCCAGAACCGTGCCAGATCATGCGGGGACCCAGGGGGAATCGCGGGGACCATATCGCCGGCCGGTCAGGCCTGGTAGCCGGTCCGCCGCAGGTCAGTCCGACAAGCATCCGTAGAGAACCCGAGCTTCCCAAGCTGAGAGCGCCCGCCGTACGCGCAGGCTCCCCGAGGAGTCAGGGCAAGTCCTGTCAGAAGGGGACCGTCGCCCGCGGGTTCCAGCTCTCGTCGACCTCGCCCCGAACCTCGTCGAACTCCTGGCATGTAGTCGACCAGGTTCAGGCCGTAATAGATGACGTCGGTCTGCCCCACCGAGAGCACTGGGTGCCCGACACTTCCCCGGCCGGCCGGCAGGTATCGGTGGGCATACACGGGCACCAGTACCGGCACCTCCGCCACCTGATGCCGCGCTGTTGCCGGTGCCAGCGTCCCATCAGCTGGACGCTCACCCCAGCTCTCGTGCCAGAACCCGTTGTGCTCAACGTCGAACAGAACCCCCTCGACCGGCCCGTCGAGCTGTCGACGCAAGCTGTCCAGGTCACCGCCCCGCCACTCAGGCCAGGGCCTGGACCAGGGCTGCCCTTCCTCAGGAGGGACGTTGACCGGGAGCCCGGCCGCAAGGAATGCTCGGTGATCGTCCGCGAACTCGAACCCGTACGGGTGTGGCTCTCCTTGTGGGACACGTTGAGCTGCCGGTCTGGTGATGGGGAATCTATCCGAATCTCTATTGCGTTCTCCGCCGCAGCAACCGCCGACCACGGCTCGCGGGTTCCGGCTTCACCGGTGGGTGAGCACGCGGAACTCGTTGCCGTCGGGGTCGGCCAGCAGCACCGCGCCGTCCTCGCCGTGGGCGGGGTCGAGACGCTTCGCTCCGAGGGAGAGCAGGCGCTCGACCTCCGCCTGCCGATCTCCGTCTGGTGCGAGGTCGAAGTGCAGGTCCTTGCCGGAGTCCGGCATCAACGGCGGACCGCCCCACGTGATCTTCGTACCGCCGTTCGGCGACTGGATAGCGGTCTCCTCGTCCTGGTCCCAGACCAGCGGCCAGCCCAGCGCCTCGCTCCAGAAGTAGCCCACGGCCTGCGAGCCATCGCAGGCGAGCGCTCCGATGAAGCCACAGCCGGCGAGAAAATTGTTGCCCGGCTCGATGACACAGAACTCGTTGCCCTCAGGGTCGGCGAGCACCACATGGGACGCGTCCGGTCCCTGGCCGACGTCGGCGTGCTGCGCGCCGAGGTCGAGCGCCCTGGCCACCGTCTCCTGCTGGTCCTCCAGTGAGGAACTGGTCAGGTCGAAGTGCAGCCGGTTCTGGGCGGCCTTCTGCGCTTGGGTGGGACGGAAGCCGAGGCGGTATCCGGCGTCATTCCCCGACGTCAGGGTGACGCCGTCGTAGGAATCACGGGCTCTCTCCAAGTTCAGGACTCCGGACCAGAAATGCGCTAAGCGCTCGGGCTGGTGTGCGTCGAAGGAGAGTGCGATGAGTCGGCTGGTCATTTGCGCCACGCTTCCTCGGTCCGTTGAGTGCCAACTGTCGGCAGGGCGCTGTGTCAGCGCCTCGAGCAAGGATAGGTACAGCTCTCCCGCGCGGACGTGCTGAGCTGCCAGCTTGTTGATCTGGGCTGTTGTCGGATCGCTGTCCTCCTACCGTGACGGTGGAGGAGGCGGTGTCGATGGTGTCGCTGATCGAGGAGTTGGAGTCGCGGGAGACCGCGGCCCGGGCGCGGGTCGAGGAACTTGAGTCCCGAATCGCAGAGTTGACGGTGCGCCTGGAAGCCGAGCGGGAGGCGGGGTCCCGGTTGCGGGTGACACGGGAGACGGAGTGGTGGCGGGTACGGTTCCCGGCATGGCGATCAGACCACCTGAGAACTGGCGTGCCGGCATAGCCGAGGAGGCCCGTGAACTGGCAGCCAGGACGTTGGACCCGGAGTGTGCCTGCACGGCACAGCTCTACCCGGAGTCGCTTCTGCAGGCTACGGACGAAGCCCTACAGACTTTCGAGACCGACCTGAGCACGCTGGAGGAGCCGTCCGACGACCAGGTCTTCGACACCATCAAGCGAGTGGTCGTACGTCTCAACGCGGTCGATGACGACAGCCAGCACGGTGACGTCGGGTATGACACCGACGAGCGCGAGCAACTTCGCGAGTACATCGATCTCGTCGGTCAGCACCCCCAGCGGCACCGCAGGAACCTTTTTGATCAACCATGCCGATATCTTCCCTGGCCGCCACAACTGCCAGCGGCCGCCCCAGCAGCGTCCGCCACAAGACCGACTGTCAGGCATGTCAGAACTTCGAGATGATCGGCGTGAGCAACGCGAGTACAGCGCCCAGTTCGCACGCTCCTCTGCCCGATGAACACCCTGATAGCGGTCCGCCCAACGGAACGGGCACGCTCTGCTCGTGGCCGTGACGTCCCAAGCCTCCGCCGCACCACAAGCGCACCCGATCAGACGGGGAACAGCGGGGGAATCACGAGGAATGCCACACAGCCGGAGGAGGCCGCAACCCTGCCGTTCCTCCAGGTCCGCGCCCGAACCAGCCGCAAATGCTCGCAGCTTCCCTAGCTGAACGTCCAAAACTCCGGACCGCCACGAAGGACGAGTAGCCAACACTCTGAAGAGTGTTCGGACGCCGCGAGTTGGGCCAAGAGCATTCCGCGTCCGGGCCGTCCGACAGCCATGACGATCCTCAGGGCCCGCATACAGCAAGCGCTCGCGTCGACGGGAGCAAGGAAGTACTCCCTCGGGTCAAAGACATGCCTCCGGCTGGGGCGCTCAGGCTCCGAGATGGCGGGGCGCCGTTCGCGAGTGCTGGCCGGTGGTGGCGTGCGCGGCGAGCTCCCATCCCGTCCACCGCCGACCCAGGCAGAGCCGAGCAGACGCGGCCCATGGCGTCCAGGTCGTTCGTACGGTGGCGCGCTCCATCTGGACGCCGAACCACGCCCGCTCCACGGTGTGTGGGTCGACGGCGTACGGGATGGGAGCTGGGGTGAGTGGTGGGTCGGAGGTAGGGGGCAAGCCAGTCGACTGGTCAGGGACGTCTGGCAGACTCCGCGGCATGGAAATGTTCAAGCGGGCCAATAAGGCGGACAGTGCTGCTCGGGCGGGGGAACGAGCAGACCTAGTGTGCTCGCACTGCAGGGCGAGGACATGATCGCAAAACTCGGTCGCGCCCACATGTCCTGGGGCCTGGGCTGGGCGGATCGCTGGGACCTGGACCAGACGACTGGCATCATCACCTGAACCTTCCCTGACAGGACCGCGACTGCACCTGCGCAGATCCTCGGCAGCTTCAGTCCGAGGTCGGGCTCGTGGATGTGGGCCTGGGCCAACCAGAGCATCCTCCCCGATCTGAGCCGCGACTCCCGCAGCTTCTGCGACTGGGCGGAAGCCAACGGGCATCCTGCGCTGGCTCAGCCCGAGGTCAACGTTGACGAACAGGCCGCTTCGACTCTCGTGGCCGTCACTGTCCGGATCACCGGGGCGATCGGCTATTCCAAGGGTCCGGGAGGCAACTCCTCGGTGATCACCACATTCGGGCCGGTGACCCTGACAAAGGCCGATGGCAGCATCTCCACCTTCAAGATCGACATCAACGAGCGCCGGGGTGGTGCCAACCGCGAGCGACTCCGTGACGAGCGAACATGGCCTCAGCGACCGCCCCGCCTGTAATTGCATCGAGAGGGTCACCAGTGCACGGCCCTGTGCCACTCTCGTGCCAGAACGGGCGGGAATCACCGAGCATAGGGGCGCGCAAGGGTACGGCCGCCGGACTCCGTCCAGGACAAGGAATCCGCAGGTCAGGCGCGTGACTGCCAGCCGGGCTCGTAAAGTGGTGCTCCTGCAAACACCAGCGCCCTTCTGAAGGTGTGGTCGCTAGGCTCGGGCTCGTGAGCACAGAAGCCCAAGTCATGGCGAATCACCGCGTCCACGTCGTACCTGTGGTCTTGGCTCTGGCCAATCCACCGTGGCAGCGGGACGTGTGGCTCGACCCTTCGGAGTTCGAGAACATCGACCACGTCTTCCACACGCTCTTCGATGACTTCTGTGACGCCGATGAGCCCGAGCGGTATCTCGGCATCAGCTTGAGAACGGAGGAAGAGGTAACTCTCATGCGGGCCCTCGGCGTCGCGCTCAACGCTGCCGCCGCGGAGGCACCCCACGACACCGACGCTGAGTACCTTCAGGCATCAGCCTGGCCCGAAGTCGTGGCCATCGCCGGACGCCTCGCTCAGGTCATGGTCTCGAACGACCTGCGCTTGCTGAGCTGTGGGCAGCATGCGTGAGTGTCCAACTGCATCCCCCCGCCCAAGTTGCTTCGGGACGAAGAAGTCGTCACCCATGTCTCGCCGTACAGTTCTCGCCGCCGCCTCCGGCCCGGAGTACGCGATGCTTGGAGTATGTCCTCTGAACTCAGCGCTGCTCCGTCGATGACCACGCACGTGAGTGCGGCGACCGATGGAGTCACCAGAGTCTTCACGTGGGAGGAAGGCGCACGCATCGAGGTCCGCAACCTGGGCGGTGAGATCGTCATAGAGGCAAACGCTGCCGGGTTGAAGACCCTGGCCGGTCACCTCCTCACGCTCGCCCAAGACGGCACGCCGGACGGTACTCATCTCCACTTGGAGGAGAACAACGGGCTCGAAGAGGGCTCCGTAGGCCTGGTCTTGGAGCGGTGTGACGACGAATGACTCGTGCCAGACGCGTGCCAGATCGTGCGGGAAATCACGGGGAACAGCGGGGAACCAATCGGCCGTCCACCGCACGTCTGCGTCCCGCCGCCGCAGGTCAGGCCTGGAGCAAGCCCCAGACGCCCTGAGCTTCCCAAGCTGATAGCCCGACAGCTCAATACGGCCGCGGAATCTCGTGCTCGCCCAAAGCAGCCTCGTACCGCATCAACAGAGCATCCAGGTCCGCCAGAAGAAGGCCGGCGGAGTTGCGAGCTTCCTCCAGGTCGCCTCGCTCACACGCCTCCACCACCTCTGCCACGGCGCTGCGGAGGATGTGAAGGGAGTCGCCCTGCACCAGGACCCCGGGGAACTGCCTGCCGGGCATGCGCACCACGGCGTCGTTGCCGCCATCTGTGAACAGCTCGGCCTCAATGCGCTTCATCGGACCATCCAACCTGACATCACCAGCTGACATCAACGACCGAGGACGCAGGCGGCCTTGAGCGATCACACACGCCATGCCGATATGACTGCGAGGACCCCGGGAGAGCCGCTCGATCGAACTCCTCACGCGGTGCTCACCCTCTGCTGCGCTCAGGGCGAGGGCGTGAAGCCAGCGGAGAGGTCCAGGTGGAAAGGGGAGCCCGGAGCCGTTGGGGTCCAGCCCTCACGAAGAGCAAGCTGGATGGTCTGGGCAACGTCGGATGGCAGTACGGGCTTGGCTTCGCGCCCGAACCAGTTGCTCGGGTGCGGCTGGTTGGTCGTGACAACGAGCGTTGTCCCGGGGACGTCTGCATGGTCGACCGCGAACGTGCACGGTGTCCAGGCAAGAGCCTGGAAGTAGGTTGGCCTGCGTCGCAATCGCCAGCGGTAAGCCGTACCGTCGACGACGATGCGTCGCGATCCCCCGCGGGCCAGTGCCATGGCTCCTCCTCGACTCGGAGATGCTAACCAGTCCGGCTCGCCCGGGCGTCTCAGTTTCCGTCTCATTCAGCCCCGTTCACGGCCGTTCATCGAGGACCGCGTGCCGAGCTCGCGTCACGAGGCATCCGCCCACGAACGCAGGTGAACGCCCCTGCACACCCGCCGCCGCCCCGCCACCACAGTTGGAAAGCGTGTTGGCGATGCAGAGTTTCAGCAATCGTCTGGGCGTGCCGGGCCCGGTTGGGACTGCCGGACTCCGGTACACGCCAACAGCGTGGTGGCGTCCTGGTCGAGAAACAGCATGAAGACCCATGACCCGTCGGCTGTCCTGATCTGGCCCAGCCGAACCGGCCCGCCGTGTAGGTCAAGGCGTTGCACGGCCCGCGCCAAGCCGGAGGTCTCGATGCCTCCCCGAAGGGTGTGACGGAGCCGACGCCCGTAGATCATCGCGAGTGACTTGGCTGACGTCGTGCCGTCCCAGACCACGTGGGAAGCGCCGGCGCGGAGAGCAGACAGAGCGGCTGACGACGTTTCGTCGCCACCGCCCAGCAGCAGTTCGAGCTGTTCCCGCTCCATGACCTCACCGACGCCCCCGGGTCGGGATCCTGCTGTACAGCAACGAAGTACAGCAACCCCAGCAACCGCCAGCGACCGACACCGGCCCGCACGACCCTCCCCGCAGCCTGTATGACCGCCAATGACCGATCTCTACAGAGCTACGGATCAGAAGGTCATGCCCTCAGTGTCAATGACGCTCAGGGCGTCGCCGACAGCCGACCTGACACCGAAGTTGGGCCAAGGGCCCACCCAAGGCGGCGAGACGTGATCAGTTTGAGGCGTGGAGTCCATCATCGCCAGCGCCATAGCCGCCGACGGAGAACACCGCAACCGCACCAGATCGAGCGGGGAACAGCGGGGAACCACGGTGAGTGGGGCAGCACCCGTCGAGGCCCAGAGCGCACCGTTCATGCAGGTCAGCGCCGTAACCGGCCACAAGTGCCCGCAGCTTCCCAAGCTGGGAGCGCGAGTTCGGTTCTCGTCACCCGCTCCACGAAGAAGGCCCAGCTCAGAGAGCCGGGCCTTTTGCTGTGCGGGGTGATCAGTGGGAATGCCCATGCCGTATCCCTCGCACACGATGCCCCAGGGCGAGGGTGTCGGAAATGCCAGCGGTCACGGGTGGGGTCCAGGATGGTGGGCTTCTCGTTGGGCGGCCAGGTGGTCCGCAAGCGCATCGGACCCGAGTTTGCTCAAGGCCCACAGGCTGGTGGATCGGCAAGCCCCTCCCGGAGTGGGTCATCCACAGGGGTGTGGAAGGGCGCGACACGGGAATGCCTGGGCGTCGAAGGGGCCAGCTCGAGGCAACGCAGACCACCGGTGCCGCACGGACAGTAGGTGCTGCCGGTGGCTGACGCAAGGTCGGCGAGGCGCTCGGAGCGGCCTTGCCGGGTCGGGATCGCGCTGCTGTCCCCCGCCTTCCCCGACCAGCCATCAGGCGTTCGCCTCCACCGGCGTCAGGCGTGCCGTGCTCCGCAGCGAACGGGAAGCGGTCAAGGCGAAAAAACTGTGGATCTTCGCGGCAACCTTTTCGGCCACTCGGACCACTAAGCGTTGTCCGGCCAAGTGGTCCGGTCAGATGCAACGGCTGAAAGAGAGCACAGGCATGTCCCCGGAACGAGAGCACCGACATGTCCCCGGCCCACCCACGTCATCGATGGCGTCCCGCGTCGGAGGCCACCGTGCCGACGGCGGCGCGCGCGGTGACCGCCCGAAGCATCGTGGCCGTCGGTTGCTCGCGCGTCGGGGTCTCTGGGCGGGTCTCGCCATGGTGGTCGCGGCCGGCTCGGCCGTTGTGGTCAACCAGGCTTCGGCGGAGCAAAAAAGCCTCGATCTGAAGAAGTGGTACGTGTTGGTCAACCGCAACAGCGGCAAGGTACTGGACAACCCCGCCCCCGCCACGAAGGACGGTGCGGCGGTGGTGCAGTGGAGCCGTCACGGCGGGACCAACCAGCAGTGGCGGTTCGTCGATTCGGGTGACGGGTACTACCGGCTGCAGAACCGGACCTCCGGCAAGGTGCTGGACGACCTCGGCTGGTCGAAGACCGCCGGCTCCGCCATCGTGCAGTGGAAAGACCTGAACGGCACCAACCAGCAGTTCAAACTGGCCAAGTCGTCGGACGGCTACGTGCGTTTGGTCAATCGCTTCAGTGGCATGGCTGTCGGTGTCAAGAACACCGCCAAGGCCAACGGGGGCTACATCGTCCAGAACCGCGACCGGGGCGGCGCCGACCAGCAGTGGAAGCTCGTCGCGGCCGGTAGCGCCGGCGGCACCGGGAACCCGGGGAACTCCGGCAGCACGCCCGCGCCCGGCGGCAGCGCTCCCGCGAGCACGACTCCGAGCGACACCCACCCGGCGTCGCCGCCGGCGTCTCCGGCCGCCACCAACGGCAGCTCGACGGCACGTTTCATGGGCAGCGACAAGGTGTTCGTCGGCGGTTCGATGACTGACGCCTCGGCGAACGCCGCGCCGTTCGACGTGCGCTACGCCTATATTCACAGCCGTCCCGCGCCCACGTCGGCCGCCTATACGGCGTCGCGTTGCAAGGATGAGTGGTCGGGCTGGTGGGGCTGCTGGGGCGGCAGCAGCACGGCGCCCGGAAACCAGGTGACCTGGCAGGACAGCGTGGCGGCCCAGGCGACCTACCAGGGCAAGTCGCGACCGCAGACGTACCTGTGGACCTGGTACTCGTTGCGCGACCTCGGGGACGCGGCAGGCGAGGGCGACGGCCCGGGCGAGGTCAAGGCCATCAACAGGCGTGACCTGCTCACCATGTACCTGAACGACTACCGGTTCTTCCTCCAGAAGATCGGCAAGTCCCACGACATGATCGACCTGGAGCCCGACTTCTGGGGCTTCGCCCGGTCGCTCGGCAATCTGCACCAGGTTCCCTCTCAGGTCTCGGGCGCCAACCCGACGGACTGCGGATCGCAGGAGAACAGCGCTGCCGGACTCGCCCAGTGCCTGATTCACATGGCGCACAAGTACGCGCCGAACGCCGCCGTGGGGCTGCACCTCTCCTGCTTCGACTGGGAGAGCAACCTCCAGAAGTGCGTCAAGGACTACGCGGACCTCGGGGCGAAGAACGCCGACTTCCTGGTCACCGATGTGTCGGACCGCGACGCGGGCTGGTACGCACAGCCGGCCCACGGCAGCCGTGACACCTTCTGGACCGACCAGAAGGCCGCCGCCTCGCTGAAGTTCTGGAAGACGATGGCCGAGTCCGTGGGCAAGCCGGTGGTCCTGTGGCAGATCCCCGTGGGCAACATGGCGGGGAACAACACTCCCGGCCACTTCAAGGACGACAAGGTGGACTGGCTCTTCGGCCACATGGACCAGGTGGCGAACGCCCACATCGCCGGCCTGCTGTTCGGTGCGGGGTGGACGGAACAGACGACGCCCGAGACCGACGGCGGAAACCTGATCCGCAAGACGATCGCTTATCA
This sequence comes from Streptomyces sp. NPDC020597, assembly GCF_044335095.1. Classification (NCBI taxonomy): domain Bacteria; kingdom Bacillati; phylum Actinomycetota; class Actinomycetes; order Kitasatosporales; family Streptomycetaceae; genus Streptomyces; species Streptomyces sp. NPDC020597. Next base: position 10,470 of record NZ_JBIRUL010000004.1, read on the forward strand.
CAACTCGGGTGGTACGGCACTCAAGTAGGCGAAGCTGACGAAATGCGCCCCCATCTCTTCGATGGGGGCGCCGGTAGAGGCGGCTTTGGCGAACGGGGTGATCGTGCTGACAGGTGACGGCGGGGCCCCCAGCCGGATGGTCGCGGAGCAGCCATGGTCGCTGTACCCCAAGGAAGGATCTGGGGTCAGTCGGCCGTGGGCGGTGTCTTCGGTGCGCGCAGCAGGGCGCCGACCGCAGCGGCGAGAACGATGACGCTCACCGCGATCAGGGAGGCGGACAGGCCGTCCATGAACGCGGACTTGACGCCGTCGGCGAGAGCCGTGCCCCGGACGCCGAGCTGGTCGGCGACGTGGAGTCCGGCGGCTGCCGAGTGGCGTACGGACTCGGCTGCCGCTGGGGGTAGTCGGTCTGCCGAGTCGGGGAGGGAGGAGCGGTAGTGGCTGCCGTAGATCGAACCCATGAGGGCGATGCCGACCGCCGAACCGACCTCGCGGGTGGTGTCGTTCATGGCTGAGGCGACGCCCTGCTGTCCCCGGCCGAGGGAGCCGGTGATGGCCGCCGTGCCGACGGCGCCGCTCAGGCCGATGCCGAAGCCCGCCAGGACCAGGCCGCCGAGGAAGGGCAGATAGCCGGAGTCGACGTCGAGGAACGAGATCAGGAAGAGGCCGACGGCGAGCAGGAACAGGCCGACGGACATGACGGCCTTCATACCGACCCGCTGCATCAGGTGCGGGGTGACCATGGAAGTGGGCAGTACCGCCAGCGCGACCGGGATGAGGGCGACGGCGGCCTTCAACGGGCTGTAGTCCAGGATGAGCTGGAGGTACTGCAGGCCGACGAAGAAGAAGCCGAATACGGCCATGAACTGCACCAGAACCGTGATGGCACCGGCGCGGAAGCCGCGGATGCCGAACAGGGCGGGGTCGAGCAGCGGGTGTTCGGTGCGCAGACCGAGGTAGGCGTAGACGGCGAAGGACACGGCCGTGACGACGAAGGCGCCGATCACCACCGTTTCCGCCCAGCCCCGCTCATTGCCTTCGATGATGGCGTACACGAGGGTGCCGATGCCCAGGGCAGTGGTCACCGCACCTGCCACGTCGGGCCTGTGCGGATGGGCGTCCTTGGTGTTGGGGGCCAGCAGGACGGCGGCGAGCGCGGCGGCCAGAGCGGCGGCGGCGCTGGCGACGAAGATCGACCGCCAGGAGAACTGCTCAAGCAGCACGCCTGCCGCGAGCATGCCGATGATGGCGCCCGCGGCGGCGAACCCGGACCAGGTGGCCACGCCCTTGGCACGCTGCTCCGGCGGGAACGCGGCGGTGATGGTGGACAGCGTGCCCGGCATGATCATCGCGGCGCCGAGGCCCATGACGGCCCGCCAGGCGATCAGGGTGGTCGTCGAGTCGGCGAAGGAGGCGGCCAGGGAGGCCGCGCCGAAGACGATGGCGCCGACCACGAGTACGTTGCGGCGGCCGAGGCGGTCCCCGATGGCACCGAGGGGCAGGACGAGAGCGGCAAGGGCGACGGTGTAGGCGTCGGCGATCCAGGTCAGGGCGCTGTTGGAGGCCGACAGGTCGACGGCCAGGTCGGGCAGGGCGAGGTTGAGCGCGGAGACGGACGCGACGACCAGGACGAGTGACAGGCACATCGCGAACAGGACACCGCGGGTTCCGGCGCGGCCCGTGGCGACGGACGACGCCGGCTCCGTTTGGGGGGTGGTGGTCATGGGGGCCTCAGTGGGTGCTGGGTCGGATGGCGGGCCCGCACGGGCGCGTTGAGGAAATTATCAAATTTGATGTTACTGCGGTCAAGCTCCATGGCGTCACGGCCGCCGCTGCACGATGGCGGGGGCCGTGAATCCCGGGGAGTCGGCCGGTTCGGCCCAGACCGTCTTGCCGTGCCGGGCGTGGCGTGTGCCCCAGGCCCCGGCGAGTTCGGCGACGAGCAGCAGGCCGCGCCACCGTCGTCGAAGACGGGGTGGTGTTCGGCTCTCGGGATGAGGGGCGAGGGTGCATCCGGACTATCCGGGCCGCTCAGCGCGGCGTTCGGTGCCGAGGCGGGCGTAGTGCTCGATCAGGTCGGGGTTGTCCACGGCGGCCGAGTTGACGACCTGCTCGGCCGGGGCGCCCTGGAGCAGGCGTTTGACCGGGATCTCCAGCTTCTTGCCGGTGCGGGTGTGCGGGATGGCCGGCACCTCGATGATCTCGTCGGGGACGTGACGGGGAGAGGCGCCGGTGCGGATGGCCTCGCGGATGCGGTCGCGCAGGGCGTCGTCCAGTTCGGTACCGGCCGCGAGGACCACGAACAGGGGCATCCAGTAGCCGCCGTCCGGCTCCTCCGCGCCGATGACCAGCGCCTCCGTGACCTCCGGCAGCCGCTCGGCCACGTCGTGGATGTCGGCGCTGCCCAGCCGTACGCCGCTGCGGTTGAGGGTGGAGTCGGAACGGCCGTGCACGATCACCGAGCCGTGGGAGGTGAGGGTGATCCAGTCACCGTGGCGCCACACGCCCTTGTACGCGGAGAAGTAGGCATCGCGGTAGCGGCTGCCGTCGGGGTCGTTCCAGAAGTACAGCGGCATCGACGGCATCGGGCGGGTCACCACCAGCTCGCCGACCTGGTCCACGACCGGGTGGCCCTCCTCGTCGTACGCGGCCAGCGCCACGCCGAGGTAGGGCGCGGACAGCTCACCGGCCCGCACTGGGACGGTGGGTGCTCCGCCGGCGAACCCGGAGACGACGTCGGTGCCGCCGCTGATGGAGGCGAGCTGGACGTGTCCGCCGAGGTGCTCGCCGACCCAGGGGTAGGCGGAGGCGGGCAGCGCGGAGCCGGTGCAGCCGACCGCGCGGATCGACGTCAGGTCGTGCACCGACGGATCGATGCCGAACTTGGCCATGCCCAGCAGGTATTGGGGGCTGGTGCCGAACAGCGTGACGCGGTGGCGGGCCGCCAGGTGCCAGAGGATGTCGGGCCGGGTCAGCGGGGCCGGGCTGCCGTCGTACGTGCAGGTCGTGGCGCCCGTCAGGAGCGTGGAGACGACGAGGTTCCACATCATCCAGTGGGTGGTGGTGTACCAGAGGAGGCGGTCGCCGGGGCCCAGGTCGGACTGGAGGCCGAGGGTCTTCAGGTGTTCCAGCAGGACGCCGCCGTGGCCGTGGACGATGCCCTTGGGCAGACCGGTCGTCCCGGAGGAGAACACGACCCACAGGGGATGGTCGAACGGCACGGGGGCGCAGGTGAGTTGCTCGGTGCGCGTGGTCACCTCCTCCCATGGGAGGACCAGGGACGGGTAGTTCGACGAGAGCCCCGGCAGCCCCACGTGGTCCACCAGCACGGTGGCCTTCAGGGTCGGCAGGGCGCGGGCCAGTTCGAGGGCGGCCTCGCGGCGGTCGTAGGTGGTGCCGTTGAACAGGTAGCCGTCGGCCGCGATCAGGACGGTGGGTTCGAGCTGCGCGAAGCGGTCGGCAGCCGCGTTGGGCGCGTAGTCCTGCCCGCACACCGACCAGACGGCACCGAGACTCGCGGCGGCCAGGAACGCGACGATCGCGTGCGGGGTGTTGGGGAGATATCCGACGACGCGGTCACCCCGGCCCACTCCCAGGTCGCGCAGGGTGGCGGCGGCGGAGGCGACCTGGGAGCGCAGCCGCTTCCCGGTCACCTCGTACCCGGAACCGGTCTCGTCGAGGGCGACGATCGCCACGTCGTCGTCCGCGAGGTTGCGCAGGGCGTGATGGGCGTAGTTGAGGGTGGCGCCGGGGAACCAGCGGGCGCCGGGCATCCTCTCCTCGGCCAGCACGGTCTCGTACGGCGTGTCCGCGTCGACGCCGAAGTACTCCCACACCGCGCCCCAGAACCCCTCCAGGTCGGTGACCGACCAGCGGTGGAGGACGGAGTAGTCGGTGAGGTCGGCCTCGACACCCCGGCGGTGTGCGGCCCAGCGGCCGAAGTCCGCGATCCGGCTGCGCGCGGCGGACTCCGGGTCCGGGGTCCAGAAGGCGTTCGCGTACGGCGTGGTCATCGCGCTGTGCTCCTCGACAGGGGGGTGGGTGCGGGCTGTTCGGCGGGCCCGCGGGCGGTGCAGAGCAGGGGCGCCCAGGAAGCGGTGCCGGTGAAGTCGCCGCCGCCCGTCGGGACGGCGTCCAGGACGACGCGGTCGGGGCGCAGCAGGACGGCGTCGGCACGGCCGGCGCGCAGCCAGGCGGCGAGGGTGCCGTCGTCGCCGGACTCGTGTACGTCGACGACCCGGGCGCCGAGTGCGTCGGTGAGCGCGCGCAGTGAGGGCGGCAGCGGCACCGCGGTCAGCACGGCGAAGGAGTCCCCGAGGACGTCGTCGTAGCGGACCCGTGTTCCGTCCTCGGTCGTCACCCGGGGCTGCGGGCAGTGCGTGCCGCCGAGCCGGCTGCGGCGTATCAGCGGACCCGTCGACAGCGGGCTGCCGAGGTCGCGGCTCGCCCTGCCCGTCACCCCCGGTATGCGGCAGGCCGCGGCGACGGCGGTGCGGCGCAGTGCGGCGGCGCGGTCCTGGCCGCCGGTCATGGCCCAGCCGGTGGCGACCGCGAGGCGGATCAGCCGGCGGGCGTGCGGCTTGCGCTCCCGCTCGTAGGTGTCGAGGAGCCGCTCGTCGCCGCCCTGCCCGAGGACGCGGGCGAGCTTCCAGGTCAGGTTGTGGGCGTCGCGCAGACCCGAGCACAGGCCCTGTCCGACGAACGGCGGGGTGAGGTGGGCGGCGTCGCCGAGGAGGAAGACGCGGCCCTGACGCCAGCGGTCGGCGATCCGGGCCCGGAAGGTGTACTGGGCCTGCCGGATTACGTGGAAGTCGTCGGCTCCGGAGATGTCCACCCAGGGGGCGACCAGCTCGCGCAGCCGCTCGGCGTCGAGGTCCTCCCCCTCCCGCAGCCGGAACTCCCAGCGGTAACGGTCCTCGCCGATGCGCATGAAGGTCGCAGCCCGGTGCGGGTCGCAGACCTGGTCGACGCCTTCCCAGCAGCGGACGGGCAGCTTCGTGGTCACGTCGATGACGGTCCAGTGCTCCTCGAAGCGCAGGTCGTCCCACCTCGCGCCGATGGCGTCGCGGGTGAGGCTGCCCGCGCCGTCGCAGCCGAGGACGGCGTCCGCGAGGAGCAGGTGCTCGCCCTCCTCGTCGCGGTAGGAGACGCGGACCTGCCCGTCGGCGCGCTGCTCGACCGCCGTCACCTCCGCCCCGCCCCGGAGCTCGCACTCCGGCCGGCGGGCGAGCTCCTCGCGCAGCAGTCGCTCCAGCTCCGGCTGGTCGAACATGCTGGTCTGCGGGAAGCCGTGGTGGCCTTGCGGTGAGCGCCGGAATTCGGCGATCACACGGTGGCGGGCGTCCAGCAGCCGCAGTCCGCGCGCGGGGCGGGCGACGGCGGCGAACTCGTCGGCGATTCCGGCGGCTTGGAGGATACGGCGGACCTCGTCGTCGGTGGCGACGGCGCGGGGCAGGGGGTAGAGGCCGTGGTGGCGTTCGAGGGCGACGGTCCGCACCCCGTGCCGGGCGAGCAGCAGGGCGGCGGTCACCCCCACGGGCCCGGCTCCGACGATCACGACCGGCACGCGCTCGGCGGAGTCCGGCCCTGCGGCTCGGTCTGCGGAGTCCGGCCTTGTGGCTTGGTCGGCGGTCATGTGCGGCTCGATTCGGTGTCAGTGGGCGTCGGCCACGGGCGTGCGCTGCTCACCGAGGTCGATCCGGCCGTCCGGGGTGGCGATGGTGGCGGTGACGACGTCGCCCTGGTGCAGGTAGTGGGGGTTCTTGGCCTGGGTCCTGAAGAACGCCTTCCACTTCAGCGCGGGCGGCAGCAGCGCGCCGATCTTCTCCACCGGCTTCGGCGGGGCCTTGAGGGCGGTGCCGCCGGGGGTTCCGGTGAGGAGGAGGTCGCCGGGGTCGAGGGTCTGGAAGCGGGCCAGCAGGGTGAGTGCCTGCGCCGGGCGGACGATCATGTCGGCGAGGGTGCGGTCCTGGCGCAGCTCGCCGTTGACGCTCAGCCTCAGCCGCAGATCGAGGAGACGGTCGAAGTCCGCCGGCTCCAGCAGCGTCAGGTGCGGGCCGGTCGGCGTGAAGGTGGGGTACGACTTGCTCTCGTAGAACTGCGTCCTGGTCAGCTGTATCTCGCGGGCGCTGACGTCGTTGGTGATCACGAGCCCGGCGATGTACGTCGGCAGATCCCGCTCCTCGACGACGGTGCCCACCGGCAGCGGCGCGCCGATCACCAGCCCCAACTCGACCTCGTAGTCGAGGAACCTCACATGTGACGGCCGGACGATGGCTTCGCCCGGGCCGCTGACCGAGCCGGACGCCTTGCGGAAGAAGGCGGGCGGGATGTCGCCGGTGAAGCCCGAATCGCGGGCGTGGCTGCGGTAGTTGACCATCTGGGCGACCACCCGGCAGGGGGTGGTGACCGGGGAGAGCGCCACCAGGTCGGCGACGGGTGTGCCCGGCTCGCCGCTCGCGGCGGCCTCGCGCACGGCGTCGCGGTCGGCGATCAGCTCGGCGGTGGTGACGGCCTTGGTGTCGACGGGGACGGCTCGGTCGCCACGGACGGCCCACCAGCCTCCCCCACTCTCGGCTTCGCCCGAGCGGGGGGACCCCCATGAGCGGGAGGTACCCCCACCGGTGCGCAGGACGTTGGTGCTCATGAGTTCATCGCTTTCATCAGGCCCAGCAGACGTGCGGGATCGAGTTCGTTGTCGCCGCGCAGGGCATGCAGCACCTCGCGGACCTTGGCGGGGGACGGACTGGCGCCGAGGAAGTCCCGGGTGACCGGCGGCCCCCACTGGGCCAGCCCGCTCGCCGACATGGGCGCCCAGCCGGGTTCGAGGTCGCAGGAGAAGAGGTCGCCGTCTGCGAAGTGCTCCAGCATGAAGCGGTCGGGGTCACGCCAGTAGTCGAAGAGCTGGCTGCCCTGGATGTGCCGCCCTATGCCCCAACTGCGCTTGTAGCCACGCTCGTTCAGGTACTCGCCGCCCGCCGCGATCGAGTCGAGGTCGGTGACCTGGTAGGCGGAGTGGACATACCCCGTCCCCGGCCCCAGGTGCATGGCCAACGTGTGGTGGTCGGCCGGTGCGCTGCCCAGGTCGCAGCGCATGAACGCCATCGTCGGGCCGCGCCCGCGCTGCCCGTCCAGGAAGAGGAAGTCGGACACGATCATGCCGAGCGTGTCCAGGTACCAGTCCAGAGCGCGGGCGAACACCCGCGTCTCCAGCACCACATGGCCCAGGCGCTGGATACGGGACGGCTCGCGGGACGGGCGCTGCGTGGCGTTCGTACGACGGTGATCCGTGCCGGAGTTGAGGAGCAGCGGCTGCTGTCCGGGCAGTTCGGGGAGTCGTTCGGCGCAGTGCACGACCCGGACCGGGAGACCGGAGGGGTCGAGCAGGCTGACCGCGCCGCCTCCGCCGGGCACGTCCGCGTCCCGTACCGCCGCCCCGGTCGCCCGCGCCAGCCGGTCCAGGTCGGCGCGCTCTGCCGCTCGGAACGCCGGGCCGATGAAACGGGACGTACGACCGCGCCGGATCACCATGCAGGGCGAGCCGGCGAAGGTGCCCCGCAGCCACAGCTCGTTCTCGGTGTGTGCGGCGACCTGGAAGCCGAAGTCGCGGGCGAAGACCTCGGCGCGGTCCAGGGCGGGCTTCTCGAACTCCAGCCAGGCAAGGTCCGCCACCTTGATCACGGGATTCCGGGACCGGCCCGGATGCTCACCGCGCAGGGCGCCCCGCTCACTGTGCAGGTCCTGGTGGGGCGTGGCGACGGCGGCCCCGGCCACGCGTGTTCCAGACATGGTGTCCTCCGAGCGACAGTGCCGTAATGATGAAATCATCACCTCTGACATAAGCATCGTCAACAGGGTGGACCGACGGACAGTGAGGGATTCATCAGAACTGTGGTGGCCTGGAAGCCGTGGCTAGACTCGGCCCATGCCCACCTCAGCCCCGCCCAGCAACCGGTTCGAACGGCGCCGCGCCGAGACCCGCAGAGCGCTCGTCCGTGCCGCCCGGCAGATACTCGCCGAGACCGGGGACACCAGCGCGAGCATCCAGGCGATCGCCGAACGCGCCGATGTCGGCTTCGGCTCCTTCTACAACCACTTCGAGTCCAAGACAGAGCTGTTCGAGGCAGCGGTGGTGGACGCCCTGGAGGAGTTCGGCCAGACCTTCGACGAGAGGCTGAGCGGGATCGACGACCCCGCGGAACTCGTCGCGGCCGGCTTCCGGCTCAGCGCCCGTATGGCCGACTCCCATCCGGAACTCATGCAGGTGCTGCGCCGGCAGGGCCTCGGCCACCTCCACTCGGACAACGGCCTGACCACCCGCGCGCTGCGCGATCTTCAGGTCGGCATCGCGTCCGGCCGCTTCACCGCCGTCGAGCCGGTCGTCGCCCTCTCCGCGCTGGGCGGAACCCTGCTGTCCCTGGTGGAGCTGCGGTTCACCCGCCCCGAACTGGACGGTGACGAGGCCGCGGCGAACCTCGCCGGGATGGTCCTGCTCATGCTGGGCCTCGCCCCAAACGATGCCCACGAGGTCGCCCGGCGCCCGCTGCCCGGCCCGGCCTGAACGGTCGGGGACATGGGCGAGCTGGGTGGCGGCGCGGCCCGGGGGCGATCGTCGGTACCGATGCCGGCGTCGGCGAGCCCATGGGGCAAGGCCCGTCTCAGTCGCGGGGGCGTCCCGTCGAGGCCAGGAGCTGCGTCACCGCGAGCTGTGCGTACAGCTCGTCCTTGGCCACCAGCTCCTCATGGGTGCCGACCGCGCGGACCTTGCCCGCGTCCATGACGACGATGCGGTCGGCGTCCGTGACGGTCGACAGGCGGTGGGCCACCACCAGCACGGTGGTCTCGCGTGCGATCTCGGCGATGACGTCCCGCAGTGCCAGCTCGTTGACGGCGTCGAGCTGCGAGGTCGCCTCGTCCAGGAGCAGCAGCCGGGGCCTGCGCAGCAGCGCGCGGGCGATCGCGATGCGCTGGCGCTCGCCGCCGGACAGTTTTGTGCCGCGGTGCCCGACCGGGGTGTCCAGGCCGTGCGGGAGACGCTCGACGAGGGCGTCGAGCCTGGTCCGGGCGAGAACCTCGCGGATGTCGTCGTCGGTCGCGCCGGGCGCGGCGAAGACCAGGTTCTCCCGCAGCGAGCCGGCCAGCACCGGCGCGTCCTGCTCGACGTACCCGATGACGGACCGCAGTTCGGACAGCGGCCACTGCGATACGTCCTTGCCGTCGACCAGGACACGGCCGCCGCTCGCTTCGTAGAACCGCTCGACGAGCGCGAAGACCGTCGACTTGCCCGCGCCCGAGGGGCCGACGAACGCCGTCGTTCCGCCGCCCGGCACCTCGAAGTCCACCCTCTGGTGGATGTCCGGCAGCCGGGGCCCGTACCGGAAGGACACCTCCTCGAAGCGGACCGACGCCGGACGCGGCCGCACCGCCAAGGTCGCCGCGGGCCGCACCGGCCGGTGCCGGTCCTGCTTCTCTGCCGCCAGGTCGTCCACCTGCGCGATCCGGGCGATCGCGGCCGCCCCCTCCTGGTAGTGGGACGCGGCCTCGACCAGCTTGTACACCGGCTCCATCAGGTAGAAGAGGTACAGCAGGAACGCGATGAGCGTGGACACGGGGATCTCCCCGGACGCCACCCGCGCCCCCCCGACGGCGAGCACCGCGAGGAACGCCAGCTCCACGGCGAGGTTGTCCGCCGAACCCAGCACGGCCTCCCACTTCGCGCTGCGCACGCCATGGCGCCATGCCCTGCGCGCCGCCGCCTCGACGCGAGCGGTCTCCCGTTCCTCGGCGCCGGACGCCTTCACCGTGCGGAACGCGCCGAAGGCCCGCTCCAGGCCGGTGGACATCTCCGCGACGGCGGCCTGCGCACGCTCGGCGGCCCGCCCGATCTTCGGCATCACCAGCGCGACGCCCACACCGACGACCGCGACCACGCCGAGCGTGACGCCCAGCAGGACGGCATCGAGGAACGCCATCACCACGACCGCGGCGACCAGCGTCACCGCCCCCGTCGCCGCGGAGACCACCGCCTGGGTGCTGACGGCGCGCAACAACGTGGTGTCGGAGGTCACCCGGGACATGAGGTCGCCCGGCTGTATCCGGTCCACCTCCGCCAGCCGCAGCCGCAGCAACCGTCCGATGAGGCTTCGGCGGGCGGCGAGCACCACCGACTCCGCCGTCCGTTCCAGCACATAGGCGCCGAACGCCTCGGCCACCGTGCTCAGCAGCACCAGCACCGTCAGGGCCAGCAGGACGGCGCCGATCGTGCCACCGGACGAGAGCCGGTCGACCAGCGACTTCGTGGCCAGCGGCTGCAGCAGCCCGCCGGCGGCCCCGGCCAGCGCGCACAGCAGACCGAGCGCGACGGCCCACCGGTGCGGACGGACGTACCCGTACAGCGCCTTGAGGGTCTCGCGGGCGCGCGGGGACTCGGCGCCCGTCGCCTCCGGGGCGGATGCGGTGTTCACAGGATTCCTTTCCCACGTGGTCGGCCGCGCATCACGTCGGCGGTTGCGGGCGCGGGCCCGCGAGGGCGGATGTGCCGACGCGTCGCTGAGCGAGGCCACGGCGCCGCGAACGACGGAGCCGCGAACCACGCAGCCATGCCGGAGGAGGTCTCCGGTCGCCGGCTCAGTGGACCAGTGAGGCCGCCCGCGTGGCGAAGAGGTGCACCCCTGCCTCGTAGAACTCGGGACGGACGACGAACAGGACACCGGCGCCCGCCACCAGCGTCAGGCCGAGAAGTTCCAGCAACCCGCCTGCGCCGGGCGTGACATCACGGGCCGGCACCTCGACGCCGGACGATGCCGCGAGGGCGGTCTCGGGCTCCTTGTCACGAACGTGTTGTGTCATGCCTCCAGGCTGGACGCCCGGCCGCTCTCCGCACATCCGGCGACCGTCGGGTCCACCCCCGCCGAGTGGCTGGAGAAGACCAGCCTCAGGTGGTAGGCGTCGGGGCCGTGAGGTGGACGCGCCGCGAGCAGGGCAGCGCCGTAGGACATCACGGCAGCGGCGAGGCACACGGCACCGCCAGGCACGTGGCACCGCCAGGCGCATCAACTCCGCACGGCGACGACCTGTCGGCCCTTGACGCCTGGCGGTGTGCTCGAGAGGTCGGACGCGTGCCGGGCAACGGCACGGTGATCGGTATATCGAGGACGTCGTGGGCGGTGCGGACGAACCGTCGATCCGCACAGGGGCCGCACAACCGTTGCGGGAGCCGCCGCCCGCCCGGGCCTCCACCGCGATCGCCGGGTTCCCCTACCGGCGCGCGAGGTGCAAGCTGGAGGAGAGGCCGCCTCGCGATCCTGGGAGTGGACTCGGGACATGCGGTCTCGCCACTCCGAGTGGGCCCCGTCGGGCCCGGCAGGAGGGATGCGAGATGACGGAGCAGGTCACCACCGGTACGCGTTGGCGCCTGACCGGTGACTGGTTCGATGTGTGCAAGTGCGCCATACCGTGCCCCTGCACGTTCGCGCAGGAGCCGACCTACGGCGACTGCGAAGGCGTGCTGGTCTGGCACATCCGGGAAGGCAGCTTCGGCGACGTGCGGCTCGACGGTCTCAACGTCCTGATGCTCGGCTCCTTCACCGGCAATCCCTGGGCCGGTACGCACACCGACCCGTACGCGGCGGTCTTCCTCGACGAGCGCGCCGACGAGCGGCAGCGCGGTGCGCTGGGAGCGATCTTCGGCGGTGAGGCGGGCGGCTGGCCGGCGCAGTTCGGGGAGATGTTCCATCCCGAGATGCGCGGCATGGACGTCGCCCCCATCGACGTGGAGATCGACGACGATCTCGGCGCATGGCGAGCAGAGATTCCCGGCCGGGTCACGGCTGCCGCCGAGGCGCTCACCGGCCCGACGACTCCAAACGGCGCACGGGTCCAGGTCCACAACGCCCCGGGCGCCGAGGTCGGCCCCGGCCAGGTCGCCACCTGGGGCCGGGCCACCGCCGACCGCGCCGACGCGTTCGGCTTCTCCTGGGAACGCTCGGGGAAGTCGAGCAAGCACTTCAGGTTCGACTGGAGCGGTCCCGACTGACGAGGAGCCCTCGTGCGCGCCCGGAGAGGGACGGGCACGTCACATGCCGTCCATCGACGGCGACCCCTGCAACCCCGGCAGCAGCCAGTCCTGGAACGGTGCGAGCACCGCGAGGACGAGAAACGCGACGCCCACGACCCGGCCGAGCAGCGCGCCGCGGGACCACAGCTTCTCCACGAAGATCACCACGGCCAGCAGGGCCATCGCCGCCACGTTCATCACGCCGAGCGGGATCAGGACGACCATCAGTCCCGCGCAGCAGCCGACACAGTAGGCGCCGTGGTGGCAGCCGACCCGGAGATCGCGCGCAGGCTGCCGGAACCCCGCGTAGCGCACGAGGTGGCCCATGGGGTCGCGGCAGTGCCGCAGACAGACGTACTTGAGGGGGCCGAGCTGATACAGGCCGGCCAGCAGGAAGGCGGCGGCGCCGATCCAGCGTCCCGCGGTCGGATGGTCGTCCACCAGGCCGCCGGTGAAGGCCAGGGCCGCGTAGGCGAGCAGTCCGAAAGCGGTCCACACCAGCAGATACCCGCAGACGAACTCGGCGGTCCGCACGGTCCGTGTCCAGCCGGAGGACTGCCGGCCGATCCCCCGCACCCATGTGAGGGCCACCGGCGCCATGGACGGCAGCATCATGGCCGCCATCATCGTCACCCACAGCAGCAGGAACAGCGGCAGCGCCATCCCCATCGTGCCGGCCTCGACCCCCATGTCCCGCGCCTGCGCGATCGTGAGCGCCCAGGCGGGCACCGCGATCAGGACGACCAGGAACCAGGCGACCGCGAGATCCCGTGCCGGCAACAGGCCTCCGCCCGCTCCGGTCGGCGCGGGCGACCGGGCGGGTACGAAGACGGAACTGCGGATACGGCGCATAGGCGTGTACTCCTGCGGACAGTTCCAGCACAGCACGCATCCCTGCGCGACGCGACCCGTTCGCCCGGTCGGTGCGCCGGGCGGTGGCGCCGTCGCCGGAGGCGGCCTCGCCGGGGGGCGGCCTCGCCGTACGGGGACGAGGGCGGGAGGATGGCCGGCATGCGCATCCGCATCGACGCCGTCGACCTGCCCGGACCGACCCGCCCCGCCTCCGCCGACGGCAGAACGCCCGCCTACGGCAACCTCCACGTCGCCGTGCAGCGCAGGGACCGTCCGGCCGAACTCCTCGACCCGCAGCCCGGCGACGCGTTGTCCGCGACCTGGACCCTGGAGTGCACCACGAGCGTCACGCCGGCCGGCACCGAGGTCGCGGGGCCGTACGTGCAGCACCGGCTGGGCCGGCGGTTCGTCTACCTGTCGTGGGGGACGGTCGACGAGGCGGGCGTCTTCACCATGTTCCGCCGCGCCAAGCTCATGCTCGACGCCGTCCCCGCCGACGTGCTCGCCGCCGCGGCACGCGAAGGGCTGCTGGTCGGACGGCTGGGCCTGACCGACGCGCAGGGCGGTCCCCTGTGCGCACGCGTCGAGCCCCCGCACATCACCTGGACCGCCGAACCCGACCCGTCCCCCGCACCCGAGACACCCCGGACACCCGGCGGCCAGGACACCGCCTAGCTAGCCGTTGTTCTCCGCCACGCGTATCCACTCGGTGCCGCCCAGCAGGAACTCGTACAGCGGACGGCCCCGGCTGCCGCTGGTGCGGAACGGCTTCCCGTGGTCGTCGATCCGTATGGTCCCCTGGCGGCCGCCACTGGACCACAACAGTTCCACGTACCACTTCACATCGTGGTCACGAGCATGGGCGGTGACGTACAGCACCTCGGGATCGGACCGGCTGACCTTGTAGGGGACACCGCGCTGGCCCGCCCTCGGCACGATGACGGGGCGTGAGGCGTCGAGGTCCGTGACGAACGACCTCGTCTCCACGCCGCCGCCGCAGCCCGACGACCCCAAGTACGCGTTCCAGGCCGGGGGCGCGCTCGAGTCGACCACACGGACGTGCAGGGACTCGATGACGACGGTGTCGTCCCCGGTGCCCTGAACGGTCAGCGCCACCCGCTGCCCGTCGGCGGCGACGGCGCCGTGCGCCTTCACCCAGCCCGGCACGTCCTGCCCCATCACGGGCGGCGAGACCTCGCCGGGAGGCCGGTCGATCAGGTACTCCCCCTCGCACTGCGGGTCTTCCCAGGCGTAGGTGCGGGTGCTCACCGTCAGCGGGACCGCATCGCCGTCCCGGTCGCGGCCGGGGTCCCGGCCGGAGGCCGAGGACGACGTGGCGTCGGTCGTTCCGGGGGACGCGGACGGGTCCTGGGACGGGCTCGGCCGCTGCGACGGGCGTGCCGCGGAGTCGGCCGGCCGGGCGTTCTCCGCCGGTCCCGTCCCCACGCCCTTCAGGTCGAGCGTGAGGGCGGTCGTCACGGCCACGGCGGCGGCGGTGCCCGCCGCGATCAGGACCCACCGTCTGCGGGCGGTCCGCAGACGCGTCGGCATGCGGCCGGCGGGGCCGGCCGGCTGCGGCGACGGATCGGCGACGGACCCGGCGGCCTCGCCCGCCCCGCTCATCGTGGTGGGCCCGGTCATCGACCCGGTCGTGGACCCGGGTGCAGATGCGGACCCAGGTGCGGATGCGGACCCGGGTGCGGGTGTGGGTGCCTTCGCCGAACGTGTCTCCAGGCTGCCGGGGCCGGGGCC
>NZ_JBIRUL010000004.1:25226-222463 GCF_044335095.1 Streptomyces sp. NPDC020597
GCGGGGCCGGTGTCCGGGCCGGGGCCGGTGTCCGGGCCGGGGCCGGTGTCCGGGCCGGGGCCGGTGTCCGGGCCGGGGCCGGTGTCCGGGCCGGGGCCGGTGTCCGGGCCGGGGATCGAGATCGGCGTGGTCGCTCCGGGCCGGGCCGCGGAGTCCCGGTCCGCGTCCGCCGCCGCGCGCCGCACGCGTTCCCGTGCCGCGTCCGCCAGGACCCAGCGCCGGTGTAACTCGACCAGCTCCTCGGGGGTCGCCCGGCACACCCGGGCGAAGCGGGCGACGGCCGCGTTGTCACCCGGCACCCCGTCCCCCTTGCAGTACCGGTGCAGCGTCGAGGTGCTCATGTGCGCCCGTTTCGCCAGAGCTTCGTAACTCAGCCCGGATCGTTGCTTCAACTCGCGCATCAGC
The DNA here is from genome assembly GCF_044335095.1 of Streptomyces sp. NPDC020597. Taxonomy (NCBI): domain Bacteria; kingdom Bacillati; phylum Actinomycetota; class Actinomycetes; order Kitasatosporales; family Streptomycetaceae; genus Streptomyces; species Streptomyces sp. NPDC020597. Next base: position 25,632 of record NZ_JBIRUL010000004.1, read on the forward strand.
GCCGCGAAATCAGCGATCTCTTCCGCCGCCTTCACCAGTCCTCCATTCCGTTCGACATCCCAGGAGGGTCGCGTTTCTCCAGGTGAGAGCCGGTTCGCGCATCCCGTCGTCCCGAAACTTCCCAGGGGCATGGCGGATGGGACGCCGCACGGCACAGGCTTCTGTCATCCAAGCACGGCGCCCGGCGCGACCCGCTGCTCGGGCCCACGCAACTCCGCTTGCACGGACCGCACTTCCGGCGCGCCCACCAGCACGCCATGCACTAGAGAAAGCAGTTCTTCCATGCGTACCGCCCCTCGTTCCGTCTTCCGCGCGTCCGCCTCCTCCGTGGTCGTCGCCGCCCTCGCGCTCGTCGGCGTCCAGGCCGCCGCGCAGACCGCGACCGCGGCCACGAAGGAGGCCTCCTCGATCGTCACGTGCACCACGGCCAACACCAGGCTGACCGTCGCCGAGGCGGCCCGCCCGATCAACCACCTGCTGCTCAAGGCCACCAACACGGGCACCAAGTCCTGCTACGCGTTCAGCGCCCCCTACCTGCGGGCCGGCGTCGACGCCCAGGCCGCGATGGCGTGGGCCGACGAGAGCACACCGCAGTCCGTGGTGACGCTCAAGCCCGGCCAGAGCGCGTACGCGGGCATCCTGACGTACTCCCCCGACGGCGAGGGCGGCGCCACGGAGAAGACCCTGGGCGTGTCCCTCGCCGACCGGAACGGCGACGCGACGGGCCAGGAGAAGACCCTGAACCTGCCGAACGGCGGTGTCTTCTTCAACAGCGCCGCCACCGTCACCTACTGGCAGGACAACGCGGCGGACGCCCTCGTCTGGTAGCCGCCCGGAGTCACGCTCCCGCCGCACGCCACGGCGATCGCCCCCGTCCTTCGGGGGCGATCGTCGTGCCCGTCCTGCGGTGCGATCTTGTGCGGGCGCGCGGAAAATGAGCGCGAGGGATTCCGTCGCGCACCCCGGGGACCGCCCGAGCGGGGTCCCCGTTCGGCACGCCGTACGCACCCCACCGGCGAAGGGCTGATCGTGATGTCCGACGATGTACTTGGTGAGGTTGTCGTAGATCCGCCGGCCCTGTTCCACGGCGTACACGATGGTGGCGAAGGTGTCGTCGGAGACCGAGCTGGGCCGGCACCGCTTCGACAGCGTCGGGACCGGCCGGTCGATCGCGTTCACCGCCTTCGCCCTCTGTCTGATCGTCGCCGCGTTCGAGTGCCGCAGCGAGACGGACTCGGTGCTGACGACGTCCACCTTCGACAGCCGGCAGATGAACTGGGTGGCGCTGACCCAGTTCGTTCTCGCGGTGCTGGTGACCCAGCTGGACGGCTTCCGCCGCATCCTCGGCACGACCCGGATCGACGCGCGCCAGTTCGGCTGGGCCCTGCTCGCCGCCCTCGCGCTGCTGCTCCTGTGGGAGGCGGGCAAGTTCCTGGCCCGTAGGATCCGGAACGCCTGACGCAGGCGGCGGGGCAGAACGGGAGGACGGCCCGTGACGAGCCATCACAGCAGGCGCGGGCCGCGCTTCCCGTGGCGGGCCGTGCCCGGCATCCGCGCGATGTCGTCCTACCGGCGCGAGTGGCTGGTCAAGGACCTGGTCGCGGGGGTCGTCCCGACCATGCTGCCGGTGCCGCAGGGCATGGCGTACGCCGAGCTGGCGGGCCTCCTGATCGGCCAGCTGCCCAAGCTGCTCGGCTTCATGGTCGAGGCGGACGACCTGGTCGGCGAGTGCGTCGGCCTCGTGCGCAAGCTCGCCGACGGGGCGGCGGTGCCGGCCGCCGGCGCAGACCCCGACACCGGTGCCGAAGCGGGGCCGCCCGACGGCGGGCGGTGACCGTCGGCGCGCTCGTCAGCGGGTGACGGCGTCCGCGCCGGCGCTGCCGGGGGCGAGGCCGCAGGTCCCGGACGTCGACGCGCCGTCGCGTCCCGTCAGCTCCACGACGGACCGGCCGTCGGCGTCCAGGCCGTAGGCGATCGTGCAGGTCAGCTGACGCAGCGCGGTGTCGTCCAGGCGGTCCAGGGCGAGGGGCACGCGGGCCGTGGCCCTGCCGGCCGTGGCGGCTCCGATCCGGACCGGCACGCCGGGGAGGGCGGCGGGGAGGGAGGTGTCCAGGCCGGCGGCCCGGTCCTCCTCGTGCGGGCCGGCGAGCAGCATCATGACGATCTTCTCCGGCGCCACCGGTGCCGCCGGCGGGCCGGAGCCCTCGTCCGCCGAGCCGTCCCCGACGGTCACGGTCGAGACCTTCACCGTCCGTATCACGGGCCGCACCCGGCCGTCGGGGGAGCGGAAGAAGAGCAGCACGTCGGTGCCGCGGGTGAGGAACGCCTGGACGGTGGCGGGACCGCCCGCCTCGATGACGTCGGTCTCCGGGATGCCGCAGCCGCCGAGCAGCGGTGCGGCGAACGCGACGGCGACCGCTACGGCCGCGGCCCGCCGGCGTATCCGCGCAACGCTCATCCGCCGGCCTCCTCCGCGTGGAGCGGTATCTCGACGGTGAAGACGGCGCCGCCGCCCGGCAGGTTCCCCGCGTGGATCGTTCCGCCGTGCAGCTTCACGTTCTCCTGGGTGATCGCCAGCCCCAGCCCGCTGCCCGCCGAACGGGTACGGGCCGCGTCGGCCTTGTAGAAGCGGTCGAAGATGCGCGGGAGGGACTCGGAGCGGATGCCGGGCCCGCTGTCCACGACCTCGGTGACCAGCACGGACGGGCCCGTGGGACGCGTCTCGGTGCGCAGGCGCACCGTGACGGGCGCGCCGCCGTGCCGCAGGGCGTTGCCGACGAGGTTGGCGATCACCACGTCGAAGCGGCGCGGGTCGAGGCGGGCCCGGATGCCGCCGGGCAGCTCGACGCGGACCCGGCCGTCGGTCCAGTGCCGGTGTTGCAGCGTCTTGCCGATGGCCTCGGCGACGTCGACCTCGTCGGTGTTCAGCTCGGCCGCGCGCGCGTCGAAGCGGGAGATCTCCATGAGGTCCTCGACGAGCACGGCGAGCTTCCCGGTCTCCGCGCTGACCAGCCGGACCGCCCGCGCGGTGTCGGCGTCCAGGTCGTCGGCGTCCTCGTCGAGGACCTCCGTGACGGCGAGCATCCCGGCGAGCGGGGTGCGCAGTTCGTGCGAGACGTCGGAGGCGAACCGGCGGGCGCGTTCCTCGGCCTCGCGCAGTTCCCGTACGGAACGCTCGAGTTGGGCCGCCGACTCGTTGAACGTGCGAGCCAGGTCCGCCAGTTCGTCACTGCCGCGCACCGGGATCCGGGTGTCGAGCCGGCCGCTGCCCATGCTGCGGGCCGCCCGGCTCAGTTCGCGCACCGGGCGCAGCACGCTGCGGGCGGCGAGCAGCGCGGGTATCAGCGCGACGACGAGGCCGGGCAGGGCGCCGTCCCTGGCGGCGGTGAGCAGCGCGTCGACGTTGAGCTGCTCGTCGGTCATCCGCATGACGGCGTACAGGACGAGTCCGCTGGGCAGCACGCCCGACGCGCTCGCCTTGAAGACGGTGGGCATGGCGATGGTGAGGTAGGGGACGCCGTCCTTGACGACCCGCTCGAAGCTGCCGTGGGGGTCGGCCACCGCGGCGCGCCGCAGTTCGGGCGTGATGACGGTGGAGACGGGGTTCTCGCCCGAGGAGGCGCGCAGCGAGCCGTACTCGGCGAACACCACCCACGGGTGCGGCTTGCCCTTGCGGGCGATGTCCCGCAGCACCTCCTCCAGGCCCTCCCTCCGCACCGGCAGGGAGAAGCCCGTCTGCTGGACCTGGTCGCGGAACGACGTGACCGCCGTGTCCTGGGCGGTCTCCAGCAGCGCGTTGCGGGCCTCACGGTAGGTCAGGGCGGCCGTCGTGCCGGCGCTGACGGCCGCGACCAGCAGGAAGGCGAGCAGCAGTCGGGTGCGCAGGCCGAACGCCCGTACCCGCGAGCGCTCTTCGGCGCGCGAGCGGCCGTCTCGTCCCTCGTCGTCGGCGCCGCGGCGCGGACGCCCGCGCAGGAGGCGGGTGATCACAGCGGACCGAAGCGGTACCCGAAGCCCCGCAGCGTCTGGACGTACCGCGGGCTGCCGGCCTCGTCCTCGATCTTGCCGCGCAGCCGTGCCACGCAGGCGTCGACCAGGCGGGCGTCGGCGTGGTAGCTGTGCTCCCAGACGTGCTCCAGCAGCTGCTGCCTGCTGAAGACCTGCTCGGGGGCGGCGGAGAGGTGCAGCAGGAGCTTGAGCTCCGAGGGGGCGAGGGCGAGCGGCCGGCCGGCTTTGGCGACGGTCAGCCCGACCCGGTCGACGGTGAGCGCGCCGTACACCTCGATGGCCGGGCGGCCCGGGTTGCCGTCGTCCAGGCGGCGCAGCACGGCCCGGATGCGGGCCTCGATCACCTCGGTGCGGGCGGGCTTGACGATGTAGTCGTCGGCGCCGGCCTCCAGGCCGATGACCACGTCGAAGTCGTCGCCGCGCGCGGTGAGCATGATGATCGGCAGCTGGCTGCGCTCGCGGACCTGCCGGCAGACCTGCACGCCGTTCATCCCGGGCAGCATCAGGTCCAGCAGCAGCAGGTCGGGCCGGAACTCGGCGAGCGCGGCGAGGCCGGCCTCGCCGGTCGCGGCCGCCCGTACCTCGTGGCCGCGGCGGCGCAGACCGAGTTCGACCCCTTCGCGTACGGAGGGGTCGTCCTCGATGAGGAGCACGCGGGGCATCGGCGGTTCTCCCTCGGTGGTGGTCAGGTCCGGCGCGATCGCCGGCGCAGGCCGCGCAGCAGCGCGTCGAGTTCGGCGAGTCGCAGCGGACGGGCGAGCAGGGCGAAGGTGAGGACGACGGCGGCGGCGCCGGCAGTTGCGGCGGCCAGGGCGCCCGCGGCCGCCGCGCCCAGGGTCGCGAGGTGGCCCAGCGCGGTGGCGGGGACGGCGGCGATCAGCAGCCGTCCCTGCGCGCCGACGGCGGACGAGCGCAGGGGGCGGGCCACGCCGAGCCGGCGGCTCAGCACCCGGCCGGTCACCGCCCAGCCCGCGCACAGCGCCAGCGAGTACGCCGCCGCCATGCCGGTGACCGCCCAGCGGGCCGGCAGCAGGTGTGCGGCGGCCAGGGACAGGGCCGCGTTGAGGGCGACGATCACGAGGTTGAGCAGGAACGGCGTCCGGGTGTCGGAGAGCGCGTAGAAGGCGCGGGACAGGACGTACTGGCCCGACAGGGCGACGAGTCCCGGCGCGAAGGCCATCAGGATCCCCGCCATGGCGACGGTGTCGTCGGCGTTGGTCCTGCCGTATCCGAAGACGAGGGCCATCACCGGCTGGGCCAGCGCGAACAGCGCGCAGGCGGCGGGTACGACGGCAGAGGCGCAGAGGCGCAGGGCGTGGGAGACGTCGCGGCGCAGGCCGGCGGTGTCTCCGTCGGCGGCCGCCGCGCTCATCCGGGGCATCAGCGCGGTCACCACGGAGACGGTGACGATGCCGTGCGGGACGACCCACAGGACGTAGGCGTTGTTGTACGCGCCGAATCCGGGGCCGCCGTCGAGGCCCGCGGTCGTGGCCAGCGTCGTGGTGACCCAGTACGCGCCCTGGTTGGCCAGCACCAGCAGCACCAGCCAGCCGGCCGAGCGCAGCGGACGGGTCAGTCCGCTGCCGCGCCAGTCGAAGCGGGGCCGCCAGCGGAAGCGGGCCGCACGCAGCGCGGGGACGAGGGCGAGCGCCTGGACGGCGATGCCGGCGGTCGTGCCCCAGCCGAGCACGGCGGTCTCGGTCGCGGTGAGCGTGTCCCCGCCGCCGAGGGCCAGCGCCAGGTACCCGCCGAAGACGGCCATGACGACGACGTTGTTCAGGACCGGCGCCCACATCATCGCGCCGAACCGGCCGCGTGCGTTGAGGACTTGACCGAGCAGCGTGAACAGTCCGAGGAAGAAGATCTGGGGCAGGCAGTAGCGGGCGAACGCGATGGTCATGGCCGCCTGCGGGCCGGTGTAGTCGGTGTACGCGTCGACGATCGCGGGAGCCGCCCACACGGCGACCGCGGTGATCGTGAGCAGGGCGACGACGCAGACGGTGACCAGCCGGTCGGTGTACGCCTCGCCCCCGTCGTCGTGCTCCTTGGCGGCCTTGACCAGTTCGGGCACGAAGACGGCGTTCAGCGCGCCGCCGAGGAGCAGCATGTAGACGATGGTGGGCAGGGCGTTGCCGACGGCGTAACCGTCGGCGGTCGGCCCGATGGTGCCCACCGCTGCCGCGACCACGGCGGACCGGACGAAGCCGGTGGCCCGCGAGACGACGGACCCGGCGGCCATGACGGCGCTGCTGCGTCCCGCGGAGGCCGCCTTCGCCCCCCTCGCCCCCTTCGTCCCCGTCGCCTTCATCGCCCCCGGCGTCTGCGTCGGCGTCTCCGGCGCCTTCGCGCACCCCGCGTCGGCCGTGTCCGCCGTGTCGCCGGGTATCGGCGCCGGGGGCGCTCCCGTCGTCGTGGTCGGCGTGGTCGGCGTGGTCGGCGTGGTCGGCGTGGTCGGCGGTGGTGTCGTCCGCTTCATCGGCGGTTCAGGTATGCCTGGAAGGCACGGTGGAGCGCGTGGTTGGCGCTGCCGGTCATCGGTCTCTCCCATTCCCCCAGCGTCTCGACGACCTGTCCGCCGGTGCCGAGCTTCCAGCGCAGAAGTCCGTACGCACGTTCGTCGGGATCGAGAGTGGAGGGTACCCCGCGCATGTCGTAGACGTCGGCGCCGAGAGCGTGGGCGTCCAACAGCATGCGCCACTGAAGGGCGTTGGACGGCCGGACCTCGCGCCGGTGGTCGGCGGAGGCGCCGGTCTGGTACCAGGCCCGTCGGCCGACCGTGATCAGCGTGTGGGCGGCCAGGACCTCTCCTCGGTGACGGGCGAGGTACAGCCGCATGCGGCCCGGCTCCTCGGCGTTGAGCGCCGCGTACTGACGCTGGTAGTAGGCGAGCGAGCGGCCCAGCCGGAAGCCGTCGCGCCGCTCGGTGACGCCCAGCAGCCGGTGGAACCCGGGGAGGTCCGCCGCGCTGCCCACCACCACCTCCACGCCCTCCTTGCGGGCCCGGCGCACATTGCGCCGCCACTCCTGGTTGAGCCCGGACCACAGGTCCTGCGGGGTGCGTCCGGCGAGCGGCACCTGGAAGACGTGCCGGGGCTGGGCGTCGCCGTCCCCGCCGGTCCCGTCGTCGCCGCAGCGGCGCCAGCCCCGGGCCCGCAGCCGCTCGGCGACGGCGGCGCCCAGCGGGTCGACCTCGCTGGCGAGGACGTCGCCCAGGCGCCGGCCCGGGCCGGAGAGCGGCTTGAGCCGGGCGGCGTCCCAGCGCCGGTAGGCGGGCGACGGGCCGAGGCGCACGGCGAACGCGCCCGAGCGGCGCAGGTGTTCGAGAAGGGGGTCGAGCCAGCCGTCGACGTCGGGGTCGTTCCAGTCGGCGACGGGCCCCTCGGGAAGGTACGCGAAGTACTTGCGGGTGCCGGGGAACTGCCGCAGCAGCACCAGGGCGACTCCGGTCAGCGCGCCCGCCTGCGGATCCGGTCCCCAGCCGAGGAGTTGGGAACGCCAGCCCTCCTTGACGTCGGCCCAGGACGGGCACTGGAGGAAGCCCGCGCCGAGGGCCGCGCCGTCGGGGGTCGCGAGGAAGGCGCGGTAGGTCTCGGCGGTGATGGGGCGCAACGTCACGCCCCGGTCCCGGGCTTGGCACACACGGCTGGGCGGCACGAGCAGCGCTGACACAGTCTGAGCCTCTCCTTCTCCCCGGACCTGTCGCGGGGACACAGCAGATGCTCACAGCGGCCCATGACCGCTCCGCACGGTGAATGTGACCGGACCATGACCGTTCCTCACCAGTCGCCATCACATTGCTCCATAGCCGCTGACCTCGGGTTTTCCGGCTCTACAGTCACGACATCGCCGATTCGCCGACTCCGTTCCGTCCTTCCCGGAGGTCCTGTTGCCCCGCATACGCGCACTCGCCCACGCCCGCGTCCGGGCCGCCGTCGTGGCCGCCCTGCTGACGTCGCTCGCCGCCTGTTCGTCGGGCGCCGGCCCGGGGCGCTCCGACGACAAGGGACCGTCGGGCGCCGCCGACCGTCCGGTCACGGTCACCGTCACACCGAAGGGGACGAAGGTCCCGGCGGGCCGGCCCGTGACGGTCACGGCCTCGGGCGGCCGGCTCACCTCGGTGACCGTCACCGACGCCGAGGGCCGCCGGCTCGCCGGCCGGACCGCCGCCGACGGCCGGTCCTGGGTCTCCGACCGCAACGCCGTGCCCGGCGCCGCGTACACGGTGACGGCGGCGACCCGGACCGACGGCGGCGCCGCCAAGAGCACCAGGGCCTCCTTCACCACGGCTGCGGCGGACAAGGTCAACAAGGTCGACTGGCGACCGGGCGCCGGCGCGACCGTCGGCGTCGCCCAGCCCATCTCGCTGGTCTTCGACCGCCCGGTCAAGAACCGCGCCGAGGTCGAGAAGCGGCTGCGGGTCACCACCTCGAACGGCACGACCGGCTCCTGGGGCTGGATACGCGACTGGTCGGGCGGGGACCGGGTGGACTGGCGGCCCGAGACGTACTTCAAGCCGGGGACGAAGATCACGCTGAACGCGCAGCTGAACGGCACCGACTCCGGCCCGGACGGCGGCTGGTTCGTGCGCGACTACACGACCACCTTCACCGTCGGGGCCCGGCAGATCGTCAAGGTCGACCTGGACAGCCATCAGCTCACCCTCGAGCGCAACGGCGAGACGGTGCGGCGCATACCGGTCTCCGGTGGAACGCCCGGCGGTGACAAGCGCTCCTGGCACGGCACCGCCGTGCTCATGGCCAAGGAGGGCACGATCAACATGAACTCCGAGACGGTGGGCCTCGGCAACGCCTACGACAAGATGGTCGACTACTCGATGCGGCTGACCTGGTCGGGCATGTACGCGCACGCCGCACCGTGGAACGCCCGCTTCTTCGGCTCCGCCAACCACAGTTCCGGCTGTATAGGGATGAGCGACGCGAACGCGGCCTGGCTGTACGGGCAGGTGCGGCCGGGCGACCCGTTCGAGATCAGCGGCAAGGAGACCAAGGGCGTGGTCGCTCCCGGAAACGGCTTCGGCATGTGGAACCTCTCGTGGGCCGAGTGGCAGCAGAAGAGCGCACTGCGCTGAGACGCGGCCCTCAACGCAGCCCGGCACCCCGGCCCGAGCGGCCCGCGCGCAGCGCGGTGTGGACGGCCCAGCCCGCCGCCGCGCCCACCGCGTACCAGAGCAGGTCGGGGGCGTTGAAGGTGGAACCGAGCACGAGGCGGGCGAGGGCGCTGCGCCGGGAGAGGTCCGCCGGCACGGAGCTGAGCTGCAGGAACTCCACGGCCCAGCTGGCGGCCAGCGCGCTCGCGGCGGCCGTCAGGGGCGTCACCCGGGGAGCGACGGCCACGACGAGGGTGAGCAGCAGCACGGTGTAGAGCGCGTCCCCGCCGTACTTGGCCGCGTCCCCCGCCGCCACGGCCCTGAGCCCGAGCCCCGCGCCGACGGTCGCCGCGGCGGCGACGGCCGCCGCCAGCCGGGTCCGCAGCGGGTCGGCGGCGGCGCCGCGGGTCTCGGGGATGCCGGTCACGGGGCCCCATACTGCCGGACGGCCGCGCGGTCGTCAGGCCGCCTGCGGGACCGGGACCTCGAAACGGCGCGACGGGACCGCGGGCAGGGTCCGCTTCGCCAGGCCGGCGAGGGTGGCGCCGGGACCGATGTCGAGGAACGCCGTGGTCTGCAGCTCTTCGTGCAGGACGTGCAGGGTGTCCGCCCAACGGACCGGGCCGACCAGCTGCCGGGCGCACAGGTCGCGCCAGTGGTCGCCGCCCCGGTGCGCCCGGGCGTCGACGTTGGCCACCACGGGGAGCGTGCCGGGTGCGAAGCGCGTCCGTTCCAGGGCGCTGCGCAGTGCCGTGCCGGCCGGCTCCATGTAGGGGCTGTGGCAGGCGGCGGTGACCGGCAGGACGGCGTAGCGCAGACCCGCGCCGGCCGCACGGGCGGCGGTGGCCGCCACGGCCGTGCGACTGCCGGCGACCACCGTCTGCCGGGGGCTGTTGTGGTTGGCCACCCACAGCTCGGCGCCGTCCCGTCGGGCCTCCTCCACCAGGGCCGTGACCTGCTCGGGGCCGCCGCCCATCACGGCGGCCATCGCTCCGGGCCGCCGCCGGGCCGCCTCCGCCATGGCCCGGCCCCGCTCGCCCACCAGCCAGGCGCCGTCGGCCGGCGTCAGCACCCCGGCGGCCACGAGGGCCGAGTACTCCCCGAGGCTGTGCCCGGCGACGGCCGCGACGTGCACGGACGGATCGTGCCGGCGGAACTCCGACCAGGCCAGCAGGGACGCGGTGAACACCGAGATCTGGGCGTGGTCGGTGCGGGACAGGGTGTCCTGGTCCGCCGTCAGCAGCAGCTCGGCGACGTCGAACCCGCTGGCCCGGGAGACGGTGTCGACCAGTTCCCAGGACGGCGTGGCCCGCCACGGCTCGCCCATGCCCGGGCGCTGCACCCCCTGGCCGGGGAAGAGGACGGCGTACCGCGGCTCGGCGGTGGTTCCGTGAACGTGCGCGACCATGATCTGCCCTCTCGATGTTCCGACAACGGTCGAAAGACATCGTGCGGTGCCGCCGCTCAAGCTCCGGACGGTGTTCTCCTCACGCCCCGGCGTGCCCTTCGCTCAAGGCGTGGAAAAGAATTCGGCGGCTGTTTCAGGGCTTGAGTCAGGCATTGTCCGTGACCCCGAACCCTTCTTTCGGGCGGCCTCGGTCCAGAGGCGTCCGGATCGGAGGACAAGGCATGACGACCCTGGTCGAGAACCCCGTGGCGCACAGCCCGGCGCCGCCTGCCGCGCCGGAACCGGAGCGGCCCGACAGCATGCACGTGCGGGTGGAGGAGCTGCGGCGGCTGCGTGCGGAGGTGCAGGCGGGTCCCGGACAGCGGGCCACCGAGGCGCAGCACGCGAGAGGCAAGCTCACCGCCCGCGAGCGCATCGGACTGCTGCTGGACGAGGGCTCGTTCACCGAGCTGGAGCCGCTGCGCCGGCATCGCGCGACCGGCTTCGGTCTGGAGCGCCGCAGGCCGCACACCGACGGCGTGGTGACCGGCTGGGGGACCGTGGAGGGCCGTCAGGTCTTCGTCTACGCGCACGACTTCCGCATCTTCGGCGGTGCGCTCGGCGAGTCCCACGCGGCGAAGATCCACAAGCTGATGGATCTCGCGGAGGCGTCCGGAGCCCCGCTGGTGAGCCTGTGCGACGGCGCGGGCGCCCGCATCCAGGAAGGGGTGACCGCGCTCGCCGGGTACGGCGGCATCTTCAGCCGCAACGCGCGGGCCTCCGGCGTCGTCCCGCAGATCAGCGTGATCCTCGGCCCGTGCGCGGGGGGCGCGGCCTACTCGCCGGCGCTCACCGACTTCACGTTCATGGTCAGGGGCGTGGCGCAGATGTTCATCACGGGACCGGACGTGGTGCGGGCGGTCACCGGCGAGCAGGTGAGCATGGACGAGCTGGGCGGCGCCGACGTGCACGCGTCGGTGTCGGGCGTGGCCGCGTTCGCGTACGACGACGAGGCGAGCTGCCTGGAGGACGTGCGCTACCTGCTGTCGTACCTCCCGTCCAACAACCGGGAGTGCGCGCCGGTGCTGCCCTGCGACGATCCGGCGGACCGGCGCACCGACCGGCTCGCCGGCCTGGTCCCCGCCGACCCCTCGCGCGGCTACGACGTGCGGGACGTCGTCGAGGAGATCGTCGACCACGGCGAGTACTTCGAGACGCACCCGACCTGGGCGCCCAACGTCGTGTGCGCCCTGTCCCGGATCGACGGGCACGTGGTGGGCATCGTCGCCAACCAGCCCCTCGCCAGCGCCGGGGTGCTGGACATCAGGGCGAGTGAGAAGGCCGCGCGGTTCGTCTCGCTGTGCGACGCCTTCAACATCCCGCTGGTCACCATGCTGGACGTGCCCGGCTTCCTGCCCGGCGTGGACCAGGAGCACAACGGGATCATCCGGCACGGCGCCAAGCTGCTGTACGCGTACTGCAACGCCACCGTCCCGCGCATCCAGCTGATCCTGCGCAAGGCGTACGGCGGCGCCTACATCGTCATGGACTCCCGGTCGGTCGGCGCGGACCTGTCGTTCGCCTGGCCCACCAACGAGGTCGCGGTGATGGGCGCCGAGGGCGCCGCGAACGTCGTCTTCCGCCGGCAGATCGCCGACGCCGACGACCCCGCGGCGATGCGCGCGCGGATGGTCGGGGAGTACCGGTCCGAGCTGATGCACCCGTACTACGCGGCCGAACGCGGCCTGGTCGACGACGTCGTCGAACCGGGCGAGACCCGCGCGGTGCTCGCCCGTTCGCTGGCCATGCTGCGGACCAAGCACCGGGCGCTGCCGCAGCGCAAGCACGGGATCACCCCGCTGTGAGCGCCGCGTCCGGCGTGCCGTCGCCGGCCGACGCGCCGCGCGAGGCCGCCTTCCGCGTCGTCCGCGGCAACCCCGACGCCGACGAACTGGCCGCGCTGGCCTGCGTGCTGACCGTGCTGCGGGCGCGCGCCGAGAGCGGCGGCGGCGAGGCGGCCGGGCCCACCGCCGGCCGCGCGAACTGGGACCGGGCCGGAAACGGTTACCGGGGCCCGCTCGCCTGGGTGGGCTGACCGCCGGCTTCCGGCGCCCCGCCCTTTGAGTCCGCTTTTAGTGAGCGCTTTGCCACCCCCCTCGACAATGAAATCACGCGAGAGAAAAGGGAATCGACCCCCACTCGCGCCGCATCAGGAGGACGAAGGAAATGACCTCTGAAGAAAAGAAGACCTGCCTGCCGGGTGCCGCCAACCTCGAATTCATGCGCACCGTGGACCGTTCTCTGCTGCACCGCTGGGCACTTTCCGAGGTGTTTCTCACCGACGCCCGCAAAACCGGTGAGGAGGAATATCTGGCGGCCGCCCAACTGCCCCCGCTGCACGCCTACTACACGGAGCACACCTCGCGGCTCGGCGCCCCCGACCCCATGCTGCTGCTGGAGTGCTGCCGGCAGGCCGAGACCTACGGCGGCCACGAGTACGCCGGGGTCTCGCGCAGCAGCAAGTTCCTGCTGCGGTCCTGGTCGATGGAGCTGCCGGGGCTGCTGACCCTGCCGCAGCAGGAGCGGCCGGGCGAGCTGCGCATCTCGGTGCGCACGAGCAACCGCCGCGGCACCCCGGGCGACGTCCGCAGGCTGTCCTTCGGCGTCGACATGAAACTGGCCCAGCGCTGCCTCGGCTTCGTGCGCATGGACGTCGGCTACATCCCGTCCGAGGTCTACGACACGGTCCGTCTGCAGGGCCGCGGCCGGCCGCTGGTGCCGTTCCAGGACCTGCCCCGGCAGACCGCGTACGTCGCCCCGCACCTGGTGGGCCGCAGCGACCCGGCGAACGTCGTCCTCAGCTCCGTCACCGTGGGCAGCGACAACGCCTCCGCGTCCGTGCGGGTCCCGCTGGACAACCGCAGCATGTTCGACCACGGCCAGGACCACGTGCCCGGCATGGTGCTCATGGAGGCCGCCCGCCAACTGTGCCTGCTCGGCGTGTCCGACCTGTGGGGCGCCTCGGTCAGCCGCAGCACGGTCGCCGGCTTCGAGTTCTCCTTCACCCGGTACGCCGAACTGGACGTGCCCACGACGGTGCACATCCGCAAGACCGAGCCGTACGCGCACGAGGACAACCTCAGTCTGATGCTGCCGGACCTGCGGACCTTCCACATCGACTTCGAGCAGGACGGCGACGTCATCGCCTCCGGGCGGATGCACACCACCACCGCCTCGACGGGCGTCCCGCTGCTCGACGGCGAGGAGTGCGTATGACCCGCGCCGGCGCCCCCGACGGCATCTGGCTCGCACCCGCCGAGTGGCTGCCGCCCACCGCGCACAAGACGGTGGACGCACTGGCCGCCGGCCGGGTCACCGCCGAGGAGGCGGACGCCATGGGGTACGGGCAGCTGCCCGTCTCCCCCGACCTGTCCGCCCCCCGGATGGCGGTGCGCGCCGCCCGGCTCGCCCTGACCCGGGCCGGGGTCCCCGCCGGTGACCTCTCCGCCGTCCTGCACGCCTGGACGTACTACCAGGGCCACGACTTCTGGTCGCCGGCCCACTACGTCGCCGCCGGGGTGGGCGCCCTGGACGCCGTCCCGACCGGCGTCCAGCAGATGTGCAACGGCGCGGCCGCCGCCCTGCGCACCGCGGTGCACCAGCTCACGGCGCGGCCCGGCGACGGACCGGTCCTGGTGACCACCGCCGACCGCTTCGCACCGCCGGGCTTCGACCGCTGGGGCGGCGACTACGGCGTCTGGTACGGCGACGGCGCCACCGCTGCCGTCGTCGGCGCCGGGTCCGCCCCGAGCGGCGGCCTCTCCCTGCGCGCCCTGTGCACTCGGGCGGCGCCGGAGCTGGAGAGCGCCCACCGCGACACCGACGGCTTCCACCCGGCGCCGCACACCCGCGGTGCCGCCGTGGACGTCCGCCGGACCAAGAAGGCGTTCCTCGCCGAGCAGGGCAAGCCGCGCTTCCTCGACCGGCTGCGCCGGGAGACCACGGCCGTCCTGGCCGCCGCGCTGGCCGAGGCGGGCGTCTTCGCCGGCGGCGAGCGGCTGAGCACCGTGCTGTTGCCGCGGCTCGGCCGGGCCACCGCCCGGGACGTGTACGGCCCCGCCGTCGCAGAGGTCACCGACGCCCCGGCGGCCGACCTGGGCGAATACACCGGCCATCTGGGCGCCGGCGACCTCCTGTCGAACCTGGCCGCGCTGGCCGTGGACAGCGGCCCGCACCGCCTCGAACGCGGCGCGTACGCGGCCGTGTTGAGCGCGGGTGCCGGGTTCACGTGGAGCGCCGCCGTGGTGCGGCGGACCTGACCCGGCGGACCGCCACCCGTCCCCTCCCCCTTCCCCTCCGAACCGCGCACCGCCCCGTCGCACGTGCGCACCTGCGCACCCGCACACCCCCCACACCTGATGAACCGCTTCGCACTTCGCTGAACTTCGTCGAAAGGACTGTCATGGCGTTCCCCCAGCGCGAGGACCCCGGTGAGCGGCGTCCCGTCCTCGTCGTGGGCGCCGGCCCCGTGGGACTGGTGCTCGCCACCGAACTGCTCGCGCAGGGCGTCGCGGTCCGGCTGGTCGACCACTCGGCCGCCGGCCCCGCCCAGCACTCCCGGGCCAGCGTCGTCTGGCCGCGCAGCCTGGAGCTCCTCGGCCGCATCGGCGCCTCCGAGCCGCTGATCGAGCTGGGCAACCGGCTGGACTCGGTCCAGTACTACTCCGACAAGCGGCACCTCGGCGCGATCGAGATGAGCCGGCTCACGGACACCCCGTACCCCTTCGGCGTCGTCGTCCCGCAGGACACCACGGAGGAGGTGATCCGCACCCGGCTGGCCGCGTACGGCGGCGAGATCGAGGCCGGATCCCTCACCGGGCTCGACACCTCGGGGCCCCGGCCGGTCGCGGAGGTGCGGCAGGCCGACGGGCGCACCGAGCTGATCGAGGCGGACTATGTGATCGGCGCGGACGGCGCGCACAGCGCGGTGCGCCGCTTCGCCGGGATCGAGCTGCTGGGCGCCGGCGACGACGTGCTGTTCGCGATCGGCGACGGCCCGGTGGCCGGCGACCTGGACCAGCACGCGCTGGTGTACTGCTACTCCCGCTCCGGCGCCCTGGGGATCGCCCCCTTCGGCGACGGCCAGTACCGGCTCGCCATCAGCGTGCCGGACTGGCGGGGGGAGCAGGGCCCGCCGCCGGAGCTCTTCCAGCGGTTCCTCGACGAGCGTTCCCCGCGGCCCGGCGTCGTCGGCGAGCTCGACTGGTCGACCATCTTCCGGGCCCGGCGCCGGGTCGCCGAGACCATGCGCGCGGGCCGGGTCTTCCTCGCGGGCGACGCCGCCCACGTGTTCAGCGCGGCCGGCGCGCAGGGCATGAACACCGGCATCCAGGACGCCGTCAACCTCGCCTGGAAGCTGGCCGGCGTGGTCCGGGGCGCCTTCGAGCCGGGCATCCTCGACACCTACGACAGCGACCGCCGTCTGGCCGCGGAGCGCATCGTGCTGACCACCGCCAAGCAGACCGGCTGGGGGCTGTTCAAGCGGCGCCACGAGCTCGCCCTGCGCGACGTCACCGTACGGCTGGCGCACCGGACCGGCGTGCTGCAGCGTTTCGGCGGCCCGCTGATGGCGCAGCACGACGTCAGCTACCGGCCGGCCGAGTCCCTGCGCGACACGCTACCGGGGCTGACCCGCAGGATCCGCGCCGGCGACCGGCTGCCGGCGTTCGCCGCGCACGACGACCCCCAGCCCGGCGCCGAACGCTGGCCGTCGATCGACCCGGCCCGTCTGACGCTGCTGCTCTGGGCCGGCGACCGTCAGGACTCCGCCTGGCTGGCCGCCCATGCGTCCGTCTCGGCGGCCGCCCCCGACGGAGTCCCGGTACGGGACATCTCCGCCTGGCCGGGCTTCGCCCCCCTGCTCGGCACCGCCCCGAGGGCCCTCGTGGTCCGCCCCGACGGCCATGTGGCGGCGATCGTCCCGCCCGAGGCGACAGCGGTGCGCACGGCACTGCGCAGGGCGGGAAGCAGCTTCCGGGCGGGGGACGGCGTCCGGGGCGTCCGGGCGGGAAGCGGCTTGCGGACGGGCGGCGCCCCCGAGGCGGCCGCCGGGGGCGGCCCTGCCCCCGCGAGCGCACCGGCCGACGTCGCGGCGGCGGCGGACGCGGTCCCGCAGTCTCCGGCCGCCCGGCTCACGGCCCTGGCAGCGCACGCCGACCGCACGGGCGGCAACGAGCCGGGGGAGCTGGCCTCATGAGCCGCGCCGCGGTCCTGTGCGGTCTCGGCGGCGCCCTGCCGGCGAGGGCCGTCTCCAACGAGGAGCTGGCGGAGCAGCTCGACACCTCCGACCGGTGGATCCGCACCCGGACCGGGATCGGCCGGCGTCATGTCGTCGCCCCGGGCGAGGCCACCTCCGACCTCGCGGTGGCGGCCGGCCGGGACGCCCTCGCCTCGGCCCGCCGGACCGGCGGGCCGGACGCGGCCGACGTGGACCTGGTGGTGCTGGCCACCAGTACGCCGGACCGGCCGTGCCCGGCCACCGCGCCCGACGTCGCCCACCGGCTCGGCCTCGGGACGGCGCCCGCCTTCGACGTGTCGGCGGTGTGCACCGGGTTCGTGTACGCGCTCGCCGCCGCCTCCTCCATGATCTCCGCGGGCCTCGCCGAACGGGCCCTGGTGATCGGCGCGGACACCTTCTCGACCATCCTCGACCCGGCCGACCGCACCACCCGGGCCATCTTCGGCGACGGAGCCGGGGCCGTGGTCCTGCGGGCGGGCGAGGCGGACGAGCCGGGCGCGCTGCTCGGCTTCGACCTCGGCAGCGACGGCTCGGGCGCCGACCTGATCACCGTGCGCGCCGGAGGCTCCCGGCAGCGCTCCACGCCCGGCCCCCCGGCCGACGGGGACCGCTACTTCACCATGGACGGCCGCCCGGTGTTCACCCGGGCCGTGCTGGACATGAGCCGGTCCTCGCAGGCCCTCCTCGACCGGGTCGGCTGGACGCCCGCCGAGGTGGACAAGGTCGTGGCGCACCAGGCCAACATCCGCATCCTCAACGCCGTGGGCGAGCAACTCGGCCTGGAGGAGAAGCAGATCGTGGCCAACCTGGACCGGGTCGGCAACACCGTGGCCGCCTCGATCCCGCTCGCCCTGCGCGACTCCGCCGCCGACGGCGAGCTGCGGCCCGGCCATCGCGTGCTCCTCACCGGGTTCGGCGGCGGCCTCACCTGGGGCTCGGCCGCGCTGGTCTGGCCGGCCCTGGAAACCGGCTGACCCCCACCGGCGGCGCAGAGGGACACCCGCCCGCCGACACAACCCCACAGCCCCACAGCCCCAACGGCACCCACACCACCGACACCACCGACACCACCGACACCACCGAGAAAAAGAATCACGAGAGGAAACCACCATGAGCACTCCCGTCATCCAGGTCCAGGAGTCCCTCAAGCACCGCGTCTCCGTCCTGATCAGCGAGAAGTTCGGCCTCGACGAGGCGGAACTGCTCTCCGGCGCCACCTTCGACGAGCTGGAGATCGACTCCCTGATCCTCGTGGAGCTGAGCCTGATCCTGCGCAAGGAGATGGGCATCGTCCTCCAGGAGGGCGAGCTGAAGTCGGCCTTCACCCTGGACGAGGCCGTCAACGTGATCCGCGCGAAGGCGGATCAGGCATGAGCGGCGTCGCCCGGGGCCGCGGCGTCGCGGTCACCGGCATGGGCCTGATCACCCCGGCCGGCATCGGGGTGGCGGAGAACTGGCGGCGCGTGCTGTCCGGCGTCTCCGCTGGGGCCACCGACCCCGAGCTGAAGGGCGAGAAGGTCGACATCTCGTGCCGGGTTCCCGGCTTCGACCCGACGGCCGAGCTGGGCCGGCGCACCGCCTGGAAGCTGGACCGCTTCACCCAGCTCGCCGTGGTCGGCGCCCGGCAGGCGGTCGCCGACTCCGGTCTGGACACCGGGTCCTGGGACTGCACCCGGGTCGGCGTGGTCATCGGCAACTCGCTGGGCGGCGCGGCCACCCTGGAGAAGCAGCTGCGCACCTACTCCGAGGGCACCCCCGAGGACGTGTCCGCGCTGATGATCCCCATGAGCATGGTCAACATGGTCGCCGGATACGTCGCCATGGACCTGCGCATCCACGGTCCCAGCCTGGTCACCGCGACCGCGTGCGCGTCGGGGGCGTCCGCGATCGGCACGGCCCGCGAATGGCTGCTGTCCGGACTGTGCGACGTCGTCCTGGCCGGCGGCACCGAGTCGGCGATCAGCCCCGGCACGCTCAACGGGCTGTCCCGAATGGGTGCGTTGTCGGGCCGTACCGACGAACCGGGCGCGGCCTCACGGCCGTTCGCGGCGGACCGGGACGGCTTCGTGGCCGGCGAGGGCGCGGCGATCCTGGTGCTGGAGCGGTGCGCGGACGCCACCGCCCGGGGCGCCCGGCGCTACGCGGACATCGCCGGTTTCAGCGCCACGTCCGACGCGCACCACGCCACCGCCCCGCACCCGCGGGGCGAGGGCCTGGCCCGGGCGCTGCGGGCCGCCCTGGACGACGCCGGAGTGCTCCCCGACGAAGTGGAGCACGTCAACGCGCACGGCACCTCCACCCCGATGAACGACCTCACGGAGGCCCGGGCCCTGCACTCGGTGCTCGGTGACCGCGCGGCAGTCTCCTCCACCAAGGGCGTCACCGGCCACACCCTCGCCGCGGCGGGCGCCGTCGAGGCGGCGTACACGGCACTGGCGCTGTACCACGGCGCCGTGCCGCCCACCGCGAACGTGCGGTCGCTGGACCCGGCGATCGACGTCGACATCGACGTCGTGACCGGCGCGGCGCGGCACCGGCGGATGAGCGTCGCCGCGAGCACGTCCCTGGGGTTCGGGGGGCACAACGCCGCCCTGGTCCTCACCGCCGCGGCCTGACGGGGCCGGGGTGCCCGCACCCCGGCCCCGGCCCCGTCCCTCTCACAGGAAGGAACATGTCCTTGAGCACGCGCAGCCTCGGTCCGACCGGATTCGACGTCCGTCCCGTCGGACTCGGGTGCATGGGAATGAGCTGGGGCTATGCCGAGTCCCAGCGCGACGACACGGTGTCGGTCGCGGTGATCCGGCAGGCCCTGGACGCCGGTCCGGTCCTGCTGGACACGGCCGACGCCTACGGCGAGGGCCACAACGAGACCCTCGTCGGGCGTGCCCTCGCCGGACGCCGTGGCGACGCGGTGGTGGCGACCAAGACCGGCATCGTCGTGGACGACCTGGCCACCCGCGCCCTGAGCCGCGACGGTTCCCCCGAGCACATCCGCCGTTCGGCCGACGCCTCCTTGCGGCGGCTCGGCGTCGACGTGATCGACCTGTACTACCTGCATCGCGTCGACCCCGCCGTACCGCTGGAGGAGTCGTGGGGCGCGCTGTCCGAGCTGGTGCGCGCGGGCAAGGTGCGCCACCTCGGGCTGTCGGAGGTGACCCGGGAGCAGGCCGACGCGGCCCACCGCGTCCATCCGGTGGCGGCGGTGCAGTCCGAACTGTCGCTGTGGACCCGCGAACCGCTCGTACCGGGCGCCGGGATCTCCGGCTGGTGCGCCGCGCACGGCGCCGCCTTCGTGCCGTTCGCCCCGCTGGGCCGGGGATTCCTCACCGGCCGCTACACCCGGCCGGACGACTTCGAGGCCGGCGACTTCCGCGCCGCCAACCCCCGTTTCACGGGGGCGGCGTTCACCGCCAACCTGCGCATCACGCACACGGTGGAGAAGGTCGCCGCCCGGCACGGGGCGACCGCCGCCCAGGTCGCCCTGGCCTGGACCCTCGCCCAGGGAGACCACGTCGTCCCCGTCCCCGGCACCAAGCAGCCCCGCTATCTGGCGGACAACCTGAACGCGGCCGGCCTGCACCTGACCGCGCAGGACCTGCGGGACCTCGACACCGCGCCGGCCCCCACCGGCAGCCGCTACTGACCGCGCACCGGCCCCGCCCCCTGGGCCGGACGCCCAGCACGCCCGTCACGCCCGTCACGCCCGTCGCACCGGCCCCTCCCGCGGCACCCCGCCGACGGTCTCCGACCGTCCTCCACCGCCCTCGACAACCCTCGACCCGCCGACCGCCGACCGCCCGACCGCCCGACCGCCTCGACAAGCAGGAGCACACCATGCCCGATCAGCCGGACGGCGCCCTCGCGCCGTCTCCGTACACCGTCGCCGTCGTCGGTCTGGGCGGCACCGGACTGGCCCTGGTGCGCCGACTGGCCCGCGCGGGGCTCACCGTCGTCGGCGTCGACGACGACCCGGCGGCTCTGGGCCGCGTCCGGGACCTGAGCCCGTCCGAGCGCCCCCGTACCGTGACCCGCTTTCCGGCCGGGGTCGCCACGGCCGACCTGGTCATCGAGGCGGTGCCGGAACCGGCGGCACTGAAGCGGCTGGTGCTGGCCAAGGTGCGCCGGCACCTGAGGCCGGGCACCCCGGTGATCACGACGGCGCTGACCACGCCCCTCGCCGACCTCGAGGAGGCCGCCGGCCCGGACCTGTTCGCGCTGCGCTTCCTGCGCGCCGACGACCTCGACGCCGTGGAGGTCGCCCGCGCCGCCCGCGCCGGTGACGCCGCCGCCGAGCGGGTGGAAGGCGTCCTCACGGCGGCCGGGATCACCGCGCACCGGGTCGTCGACCGGGCCGGCTCGCTCGCGCCGGGGCTGCTGCTCGGCCTGCTGAACCGGGCCGCGTGGATGGTCCACGACGGGTACGCCACCGCCGAGGACGTCGACACCGCGATGCGGCTCGGCTGCGGCTGGCGCGAGGGTCCGCTGGCCGTGCTCGACGCGATCGGCCTGGACACGGCCCGTGACCTGCTCTCCCGCCTCGCCGAAACGGCCGACGGGCACACCGCGCCGGCCCCGGTGCTCGACGAGCTGATCGCCCGGGGGGCGCTCGGCCGCAAGACGGGCCGCGGCTTCCACCGCCACGACCGGGACGCGGGGCGGGGCCGGCCGGCGGAGCCGACCGCCCCGCCCGGACGCCGGGTCGTGGTCGTCGGTTCCGGGACGATGGCCACCGGCATGGCGGAGTCCTTCGTGCGCGGCGGCTTCGACACCACGCTGCTGGCCAGGACCGAGGAGAAGGCACGGGCGGCCGCGGAGCGCGTGCAGTTCGCGCTGCAGCGCACGGCCCCCGACGAGGAGGCAGGGGGGAGCGGCCTCACGGCGACCGCGGACCGCTCGGTGCTGACCGAGGTGGACCTCGTCGTCGAGGCCGTGGCGGAGGACCTGGAGGTCAAGCGCGCGCTGTTCGCCGAGCTGGGCGAGGTCTGCGCGCCGCGCACCCTGCTGGCCACGTCCACCTCGAGCCTGTCTGTCGCCGACTGCACCGAGCCGGCGGGCCGGCCGGCGGACGTGCTGGGCCTGCACTTCTTCAACCCGGCCCCGGTGATGCGCCTGGTGGAGCTGGTCCCGGCGAAGGGCACCAGCGCGCACAACCTGGCCCGTGCCCGCGCGGTGGCCGAACAGCTCGGCAAGCAGGCCGTGCAGTGCGGCGACCGGGCCGGCTTCATCGTCAACGCGCTGCTCTTCCCCTATCTGAACCAGGCCCTGGAACTGCTGGACGCGCAGGCCGCGACGACCGCCGTGCTGGACGCGGCCGCGCGCAGCGTGGGGGGCCAGCCGCTGGGTCCGGTACGGCTGCTCGACACGGTCGGCGCCGATGTGGCCCTGGAGGTGCAGCGCCGTCTCCACGCCGACCCGCGCTGCCGGTCGCCGCGGTCGGCCCCGCTGCTGGAGCAGCTGGTGGCCGCGCGGCACCTGGGCCGCAAGACGCCCGGCAAGGGCGCCCGCACGTATCTGGCGTCCCGGCCCGCGGCCCCGGTGCCCGCGACCGTCTGACCGCACCTTCGGGGCCAGGCCCGGACCGGTCGCCACCCCCGGGGTCGGGCCGGGCCCCTCCACCACCTCCGGTGCGCGGTCCGGCCCCGCCGCCCGCCGCCTCCCGGGTGCGCTACCGGTCCCGTCGGTGCGGCGGCCCGCCGCCCCCGGGCGCGAGGCCGCCGCACCGGCGCCGACCGCCCTCCCCCCCTCACCGTACGAAAGGCCCACTCCATGTCCGCTGCCCCCGGCGCACCGCACGACGACCCCGTCGAGATCGCCTTCTTCGACGTCGACGAGACGCTGATCACCGTCAAGAGCATGTTCCGCTTCCTCGAGTTCCACTACCGCGAGCGCGGTCTGCCGCCGTCGGCCTACGAGGAAGCGGCGGGCGCGCTGCGGAGCAGGTCGGCGGCGGGCGTCTCACGGCTGGTCACCAACCGCGAGTACTACCGCCTGTTCGCGGACCGGCCGCGCGAGGAACTGTTCTCGCACGGCCGCGCCTGGTTCGCGGCGGAGCTCGCCGGCGGCACGCTGCTGCACCAGCCGGTGGTGTCCGCCCTGCGCCGGCACCAGGCGCAGGGGGCGCTGATCGTGCTGGTGTCGGGCTCGTTCCGGCCCTGTCTGGAGCCGGTCGCGGAGTTGCTCGGCGCCGACGAGATCCTGTGCAGCGAGCCCGAGTACGTCGGCGGCTACTGCACTGGGTTGGTGGAACGCCCGGTCATCGGCGTCGAGAAGGGCCGGCTGGCGCGCGCGCTGATGCGGCGGCGCGCGGTGTCCCCCACGCACGCCGCCGCCTACGGCGACCACGCCTCCGACCTCGACCTCCTGCGCTCCGCGGGGCGGCCCGTGGCCGTCGGCGACGACCTGGTGCTCGGCGCCCATGTCGCCCGGGTGGGCGGAGACACGCTGCCGGGGATCGGGCGGGACGCGAACGTCAGCCGACCGGCTCCTTGGCGACCGACACCAGCGCCGTGAAGCACAGCTCGCCTTCCTGATGCATCGTCACCAGAAAGCGTGCGCGGCCGAGTTGGTCGTCGGGGAGATGACGGGCTTCCACCCGGCAGGGCGAGTCGAGCTCGACGTAGCGGTGGAAGACGGTCTCCATCGCCTCGGCGAGGCCGACCCTGGGGTGCCGCACCGTGCGCACGGCCTGCTTGGCCGCCTCGAGCAGGAGGATGCCCGGGACGTGGTCGGCGGGGTGGTCGAAGTACATCGGGTGGTGGGTGTCGATCCGCAGCTGCCAGCGGTCCGGCGCGTCGGTGGGTGAGAGCACCACGTCCCGGAACTCCTCGCCGGCGCCGGAGACCGGCGGCGGCAGCGGACGGCTGCGGGCCAGCTCCATCATGCGGTGGGCGTCCCCGTGGGAGCCGCGCAGCCGGTCGTAGACGGCGGGCGGCTGGATGGTGAACCGGGTGTGGGCGGTGGCCAGCTGCTCGCCGTCGCGCAGCACGGTGAGGTCCAGGGACAGGGCGCAGACCCGGCCGCGGCGGCGGACCACGTCGTGGCAGCGGATGTGCAGGTCGGGCCGGCCGCCGACGCCCTCCTCGCGCAGGATCCCGAGGTCCAGGGTGTAGCGGTACTCGCTCCACAGCAGACGGTGGTCGAACGGGACGTCGTACCCGGCGTGCGACAGCAGCGGAAAGGTCTGCCGAATCGTTTCCGTGAGCAGGACGGCGCTCCCCTCCCCCCGGTCGCCGGGCGCCACCAGGCGGCCCGCGTCCGTCCAGTCCGCCGCGACCAGGAACTCGTCCTCCGCCAGGCGCTTCAGCCCCGAGAGCAGCACCTGGCCGCCGTCGTGCTTGTGGACGAGGTCCTTCGCGACCCGGACCGCTCTCGACACCGCTGCAGCCGTCACCGTCTCGTTCATGTGGAACCCCCCAGTTGTCCAGCGTCGACATGCGCTGCCCCCGCACGGTGGCGGAGGCGCACCACGGCCAGTAACATAGAGGACGTTCTTTTTCTTGTCGAGACCGGGATGACGCCATGGCACGAGCGAACACGAATCGCGCGCCCAAACAGGAGCGCGCGATTCACACCCGAGAGCAGCTGCTGAGGGCGGCCGCCGAGGTCTTCGACGAGTACGGCTACGCCGGCGCCGGGATCAACAAGATCCTGCAGCGCGCAGGGGTGACCGCGGGGGCCCTGTACTTCCACTTCAAGGACAAGCAGAACCTCGCGATGGAGGTGATGAACGCCCAGCGCGGCACGATCGAGCCGCATGTGCCCACCACCGGCCTGCAGCGCCTGGTGGACATCACCCTCATCTGGTCGCACTCGCTGCAGGCCGACCCGATGCTGCGCGCCGGCGTCCGGCTCACCGGCGAGCAGGCCGCCTTCGGCCTGCAGGACGCCACGCCGTACGCGGTGTGGGCCCGCAGCTTCGAGGAATGTCTCGAAGCGGCGCGCGCCCAGGGCGAGTTGCGCGACCACGTGCGCATCGACGAGCTGGCCGAGTTCGTCGTCGGCGCGTGCACCGGCATGCAGGAGTACGCGCAGGTCGTCTCCCGGCGGGCCGACCTGCCGCGCCGCACGGCGAACATGTGGCGCCTGCTGCTGCCCGGCATCGCCACCGACTCCGCTCTCGACGGGATCGAGAACAGCGAGGAGCGCGCTCTGTCCCTGTGGACGTCCGTGAGCGTGCCGGCCCTGGGGGAGGAACCCGCATGACGACCGACCGCCCGCACCGCCCGCTCGTCCCGCACCGTCCGCACCGTCTGCACCGTCTGCGAGTCGCCGCCGTCAACATCGACGGCGTACTGCTCGCGGACACCTTCAGCCCGCTCATCCACCGGTTCGTCACCCGCCGCGGCGGCGTGTACTCGGCCGACGTCGAGCGCAGCGTCTTCTCCCAGCGGCAGGCCGACGCCGGGCGGGCCATGGCGGCGGCGGTGCCGCAGCCGATGACCGGCGAGGAGGCCCTGGCCGCCTACTTCGAGGAGCGCGCCGCCCACCTCGCCGACCACCCCGTCGAGGTCACCGAGGGAGCCGAGGCGCTGCTGCGGCGGCTGAACGCCGCCGGGCTCGACGTGGTCTGCTACGGCGGCCTGGCCAAGACCCACTTCGACGAGCATCTCGGTGCGTACGCCGGCCTGTTCGCCCCGCCCCACTACCTCTGCACCAACGACGTGCGCCCCGGACTGCGGGAGATCACCGCGCACTTCGGGCTGGAGCACGGCCAGGTGCTCTTCATCGACGACGTGGCCCGGGTCGCCGAGGCGGCGAGAGCCCTCGGGGCGCCGTTCATCGGCCGGCCGAGCCGGTTCGCGCACAGCCACCAGGCCGAGCTGATGCGCGAGGCCGGGGCACGTCATCTCGTGGACGGGCTCGACGAGATCGACGACGCCCTGCTGCGCACCGTGGACGAGGAGGCGTCGGCCGGCACGCTGTGGCCGGCGGGGGCCGTCGACGCGGCGCCGACCGCCCGCTAGTGCCGTGACCGGGAGGGCCGCGCCGGCTCGCGATCCCTCCCGGTCGCCGCACGCTCAGACGGCCAGCGTGCCGCCGTCCACCGGGACGGTCGCGCCGGTCACGAACGACGACGCGTCGCTGCACAGCCACAGTGCCGCCTGGGCCACCTCGACGGGTGCGGCGAACCGCTTCTGGACGGCACGCGCGAAGAACGTCTGTTCCACGCCGGGCATCTGCGCGATGGCCGATTCCATCATCTCGGTGAGCGTGCTGCCCACGGCCAGGGCGTTCACCCGGATGCCCCGGTCCCCGTACGAGGCGGCCGCCGCCTTGGTCAGGCCGATCACCGCGTGCTTGGCGGCCACGTAGGGCGCGCCCACGCCGGTGGCGATGAGACCGGCCACGCTCGCGGTGTTCACGATGGCGCCGCCGCCGGTGCCGAGCATGGCGCGGATCTGATGGCGCATGCAGTTCCACACGCCCCGGACGTTCACGTCCATGACGGCGTCGTAGTCGTCGTCCGACATCTCGTGCAGCTCGGTGCCGAGCGTGCCGTAGCCGGCGTTGTTGAAGGCGGCGTCCAGGCGGCCGAAGCGCTCCACCGCGGTCGCCACGACCCGTTCGACGTCCTCGCCGCGGCGGACGTCCCCGGGAACGTAGGCCGCCCGGCCTCCCTTGGCCTCGATCTCCTCGGCCACCGAGGCGAGTTGTTCCCGGCGGCGGGCCGTCAGCACGACGGCCGCGCCGTGCTCGGCGAAGAGCCTGGCCGCAGCGGCGCCGATGCCCGACGACGCTCCGGTGATCATGACGACGCGGTCGCTCATCACGTACGGTTGTTCGATCATGGCACTCAGTCAAACAGGTGCCCGCCAGACCGTCAGCCGGTTCTTGCAGCCCTTACCGGCCAACCTGCCAAGAACGTTCCGAGCTGCTGCTTTTCCCGATCTCTTGGTAATTCCTTGACCTATGGTGGGTCTGGTCGCGGGCCGGCCGCGACGCACGGGGGCGGGAGGAGGTGCGCACACAGGTGGCGAGACAGGAGAGGGCCGAGCAGACCCGGCAGCGGATCGTCAGGGCCGCGGCCGCCGAGTTCGCCGAGCACGGTTACGACGGCACCTCCCTGCACCGGATCGTCAGATCGGCCGGGGTCACCATGGGCGCGCTGACCTTCCACTTCCCCAGCAAGTCGGCGCTGGCGGACGCCGTCCAGGAGGCCGGCACGACCGCCACCCGCGAGGTGATGCTGGGCGCCGAGGCCGCGCCGGGACTGCGGGGCGTCCTCGACGAGGTGCTGACCCTGGCCGACGCGATGCGCGGCACACCGAGCATCCGCGCCGCCGCCAGGCTCACCCGGGAGGGGCACGCCGACGGTCACGGCTGGTACGACTCATGGGTTCCCGGCCTGCGGGCGGCGCTGGAGCGGGCCTGGCGCGAGGAGCGTCTGGACGGCGGACTGACCCCGGTGGCGGCCGCCTCCCTGCTCTCCCACATCCTGCTCGGCGTCGAAGCCGCGACCACCGCCCCGGACGCGCTGCGCACGGCCACCGGCGACGGCCCCGAGGAGAGCCTGGCGCAGGCGCTCAAGGCGCTGGGCGCCCTGCTGACGCCGGCGGCCCCCTCGGCCGCCGCCGGCCCGGTCCAGGACTGAGCCCTTCCCCGGGCCCGGCGGACGACCCGATCGCGACTCGACTCCCGAGACCGCACAACTCCCATGACTGCTCGACTCCCATGACCGCTCGACCCCCATGACCGCTCGACCCCCATGACTGAATGCGCCGTTCCGCACACGGGCCGTATCGCGCCACCGGGACGGGCATCGCGCCCCGGACGCCCGTACGAAATTTTCCGCGCCCGGCCCGCGACCCGGCGCCCCGCTCCAGCCGCAGCTCAGACCCGCCGGGCACGCCGCCGCGGGGCTCCCTCCCGGCCCGCGCGCCGGAATCGGACCTAGAAACATAGAGAATGTTCTGTATATTTGCGGCTACCGGGAGAGAGGAGTCCGTCCATGCATCCGGCCACCGAGCGCGTTCCGCCGCCGGCCCAGCGGCTCTTCGCCCATCTGCCGCGCGCCGACCAACGGCGTTGGGCCGGCGTCTACTTGAAGGGTCTGCTGACCACCCAGGGCAAGAAGTCCCTGCGCCGCATAGCGGCCTCGGTGACGCCGTCCCCGACGGCGGCCCAGTCACTGCAGCAGTTCGTCAACGACAGCGCCTGGCCGTGGCGTCCGGTGCGCGCCGAACTCGCCCGCTGGGTCGCCGAGCACTCCGCCCCGCGCGCCTGGACGCTCTCCCCCGTGGTCATCCCCAAGCGGGGCGCCCTGGCGGCCGGCGTTCACCGGCGCTTCGTCCCCGCCGTCGGACGCACCGTCAACTGCCAGCTCGCCGTGGGCGCCTTCCTCTCCGGCGACCACGGAGACCTCTCCGTGGACTGGCGGCTGTACCTGCCCCGGCGCTGGACCGAGGACGCCGCGCTGCGGCACCAGGCCCGCATCCCGCAGGACACCGGCCACGCCACCGCGACCGAGCTGTGCCTCGGCCTCGCGGACCGACTGGCGCGGACCACGCCCGAGATGCCGCCGGTCGTCGTCCACACGGACGGACACATCGACGCCGCAGCCGTGATCGAGGGCCTCGACGCGCGCGCTCTGGACTGGATCGTGGCCGTCCCCGACACCCTGCCCCTGTCGCCCGCCCCGGTCGCCGACCCCCACCCGGCCGACACGATCCCACCGCACACGGTCCCGGAGCCGGCGCACGACCTGCTGCGGCGGCACGCCCGTCCCTCCGTCACCGACCCCCTCGCCCCCGGGCGGCCCCGGTTCGGCGCCCTGCGGGTGCTGCTGCCCGCGCACCATCGGCCGGCCCTGCTGGTCGGCGTCTGGACCACCCCGCGCCCACGGCCCGACCGGGTCTGGCTGACCAACCTGCCCCCGGCGTGGCACACCCGGGCCCTCGCGGTCATCGGCTCCGCCACGGCCGCACGGGTCGGGGCCGCCGAGGCCGAACTGGGCCTGCACGACTTCGCGGGCCGGTCCTACCCGGGCTGGCACCGCCACGCCACGCTGGTCTCCGTCGCCTCGGCCCACCGCAGGCTCGGGCACGAGGTGTGCATCGCCCCGTGCGGCGGCCCGCCGCCGCACCGGGGAGGACGCGGCCGGCCGCCGTACGCGGAGGACGGCTGACCTCCGTACGCGGAAAGCGGCCGGCCGGCGTACCCCCTCGACGGTGACCGGGCGACCGGCCGACCCCCTCCCGGCGATCCGGGCGACCGGCCGACCCCCCTCCCGGCGATCCGGCCCCGCATCGCAGGGCGCCACACCGCACCGCACGCACCACACCGCACGCACCACACCCGCAACAAGGGACCCCGCAGCGACGCAGGGCTCCCGCCGACCGCTCACCCGCACACCGTCCGCCGCATTGCGGTGCCGCCCAACCCTGAGGAGGGGCTGTGGAGTTCCGTGTCCTCGGACCGATCGACATCCGCGCGCAGGGGCGTGACGTCACGCCCAGCGCGCCCAAGCAACGGCAGGTGCTCGCCCTGCTCATGGCGAAGGCCAACCACCGCGTCTCCGTGCCGGCGCTGCTGAGCGAGGTGTGGGACGGCGAGCCGCCCCGCACCGCCACCACCGCCCTGCAGACGTACATCGGGGCGATACGCAAGGCGCTGGCGGCCGGCTCCGGCGCCGGCGTCCGTGAGATCGCCGAACACCGGCTGGTCACCGACGGCAACGGCTATGTGCTGCGGCTGCGGTCCGACGAATGGGACCGGCCCCGTTTCGAGCGGCTGGTCCTGGAGGCCCGCGGCCTGCTGGACGAGCGCGAGCCGCACGCCGCCGCCGAGATGCTCGGCGAGGCCCTGGCCGTGTGGCGCGGGGCGCCCTTCGGCAACGTCCGGCTCGGCAGCCGGCTCACCGTGCAGGCCCGGGTGCTGAACGAGGCGCACCTCGCCGCCTGCGAGGCCCGGATCGACGCGCTGCTGCTGTGCCGGCGCTTCCAGGAGGCCGTCGGGGAGGCCGTCGCCCTGGTGGACGAACACCCGTACCACGAGAACCTGCACACCCAGCTGATGCGGGCGCTCTACGCCTCGGGCCGACGTGCCGCCGCGCTGGAGGTCTACCAGTCCCTGCACCGCCGGATGACCGACGACCTCGGCATCCCGCCCTCGCCCTCCACCACGACGCTCCACCACGTGATGCTCCAGGACAGCCCCGACCAGCGCTATCTCACCGCGGCGGGCGCGGGAGGCCTGCAGTGACCCCCGACAGCCGCGCACACGGCCGATGACCGGCCCCGAGCGCCCGTCCCTGCGGCCGCCGCGCGCCCGGCCGACGGCCTCAGACGCCAGGCTCCCCGCGCGGGCGCCCGTCCGTCCACAGGCTCTCCACCGCCCGCGAGGGGCCGCCCACCGCGCGTACCCGCTCCATGGCCACCTGGACGAACGCCCGTAGCCGCGCCGTCTCGTGGCCGGTGGGCCAGACGAAGGCGTAGTCGATGTCCGGGGCGTCCGAGAACGGCCTGAAGACCAGGCCCGGACGGCTGTAGTAGTGCGCGCCGGCCGCCGCCACCGGCGTCACGCCCTTGCCGGCGAGAACCAGGGAGAGCGCGTCCTCCCAGTGCGTCATGGCCTGCCCGTGCGGGATGGGCCGCCCCGACGGCGTCTGCCGCGGGAAGTGATGGTCCAGCCAGTGCGTGGGCACGTTCCCGGCGACCGTCAGCAGCGTCGCCTCGGCGAGATCCTCCATGCTCACCGACGCCCGCCTCGAGAACGGATGCCCGGACGACATCAGCAGCACCCTCGGCTGCGAGACCAGCACCGGACCCAGCGTCAGATCCGGCTCGGCCAGCGGGGGTTCGGTGACCTGGAGCTCGACGTCCCCCGCGCGCAGCGGACCGTACGGGTCCGAGATCTGCACCTGGCGGATCTGCACGTCCACACCCGGGTACCGGCGTCCGAACCCCTCGGCGATGCTGTGCAGCAGATGGCCCGTGAACGCGCCGGAGAAGCCGATCCGCAGCGAGCCGGTGATCCCCCGCCCGGCCGCCATGGCCCGGGCCACCGCCTCCTCGACCCCACGCCACGCGGGCGCGAGATCGCCGCCGAGCTGTTCCCCGATGGGCGTGAGGACGACCTGACGGCTGGTGCGGTCGAACAGCTTGGCGCCGATCCGGCGCTCCAGCCGGGCGATGGTCTGACTGACCCTGCTCTGCGAGACGCCCACCCGCTCGGCGGTCCTCCCGAAGTGCAGTTCCTCAGCGAGGGTCAGGAAGATCTCGATCTCCTGGCGTTCCATCACCGGTTCCCCCGCACCCCCTCACACCTGCGACCTCGAACGATGAGCCCAGCGAATCGATCGTTGCACAGATCGTCCTTGTTGCGCAGGTCCGCCGATTCGAAGCTGGAACGGCCAGCGAGACACCAGGAAGGACCCCTCATGGCCGTCACCGAATCCTCACCCCCCGTCCACTCGGCACGCGAGGCCGCCGCACCGCCCGAACCCGCCGCCGGCGGCTCCGTCTTCGGCCCGCACGAGTGGCTGGTGCTGATCACCCTGTGCTGCGCCACCTTCATGTGCGGCCTGGACTTCTCCATCGTCACCGTCGCGCTGCCCGACATCGGCAGCGCCCTCGGCTTCTCCTCCGCGGGCACCCTGCAGTGGGTGGCCACCGCCAGCCTGCTGCCGTCGGCGAGCCTGCTGCCCCTGTTCGCCAGGGTCGCCGACCTGATCGGCCGTAAGCGCCTGTTCACCCTCGGCGTCGCCGTCTTCACCCTGTTCTCCCTCGGCGCCGCCCTCGCGAACAGCCCCGGCATGCTCATCGCCGCCCGCATCGGCCAGGGCACCGCCGCGGCGATGATCGCCCCGTCCGCCATCGCCCTGATGACCGGCTACTTCCAGGAGGGCCCCAAGCGCGCCCGCGCCCTGGGCCTCAACGGCGCCGTCATGTCGCTCGGCTTCGTGTTCGGCGCGCTCGGCGGCGGTGTCATCACCAACGGCTTCAGCTGGCGCTGGACCATGGTCGCGCTGTGCGTGATGGGAGCGCTGGCGCTCGCCGGCGCGCTGGCCCTGCCGGCGATCCACGAGTCCGGCGCCGCCCGCCGGATGGACATCCCCGGCGCGATCCTGGCCACGCTCGGCCTGTTCGGCCTGGTCTACGGCATCTCCACCGGCGGCGACGAGGGCTGGACGCAGCCCGCCGCGCTCGGCCCGATCGTCGGCGGCCTGGTGCTGCTGGTCGCGTTCCTGCTGGTCGAGCGGCGTCACCCGGAGCCGCTGGTGCCGCTGTCGGTGCTGAACCGGCCGTCCGTGAAGTGGTCGGGGCTGTTCGGCGTCGTCACCTTCGGCATGTGCGCCGGCACCACCGTGCTGCTGAGCCTGTACATGCAGGACGTGCTGGGCTTCACCGCCCTTCAGGCCGGTCTGAGCTACCTCGGCGAGGGCGCCGCCGCCACGCTCGGCGGCATGTACGTCGCCCGCCTGCTCGGCCGGTTCGGCGGGGTGAAGGTGCTGGCCGCGGGCCTGCTCATCCAGGGCCTCGGCACGGTGGCCATGTTCGCCCTGCCCCAGGACGTCAATCTGGCCGCCCTGCTGGTCACCTCCTCCGTGATGGGCCTCGGCCACGTCTTCAGCGTCGTCTCCTTCATCACCGTGATGACGACCGGAGTCACCGAGGAGGACCAGGGCGTCGTCGGCGGGCTGTCGCAGCTGCCGCAGTACGTGGCCGCGATCGGCGTCTCGGGTCTGAGCGCGATCGCCGCCGCCCGCACCAACGCCCTCTCGTCGGGCGCCGCCCCGTCCCCCGCGGACATCCTGGGCGGACTGCACGCGGGCATGGTCACCGCCGGCGTCGTCGCCCTCGCCGGCGCCCTGCTCGTCGGCGTCGTACTGCGCAAGCGGACCACGGTCTAGGGGCCCGTCGCTTGGACCACCCCGCAGTCGCGGGGCCGGCGTCGGCACGTCCCGCCGGCACCGCCCGCCGGAACCCGTCCGCGCACCCGGCGCGGCCGTCCCCCGCCCCACGGCGGACGGTCGCGCCGCCTGCGTATCCGCCCAGCCCGCCGGTCCGACCCACCCCGGCTCGAGCCGCCCCGTGTCCGGACCCGCGCCCGGGTCCGGGCCTCGCGGGCGTCGGCGCCGCCCGCGAGGAGATGTCCCGTGAACGACAGCCGCCTGCGCAGGCCCTCCGCCGTGCGCACCCTGCGCGTGGGGGAGCTGAAGGTCAGCTATGTGCCCGACGGGGCGATGCTGCTGAAGCCGGCCGGCATTCCGCCGGCGGCCGTCGACCGGCAATGGAGCAGGTACGGCGCCTATCTCAACGACACGCGCCGCCTCGTCGCCAACACCGGCGGCCTGCTCGTCGAGCACGGCGGCCGGGCCCTGCTCATCGACGCCGGGTTCGGTCCGCGCGCGGTGCCGGAGGACCCCGCTCACCCCGACCGGGGCGCGGTGCACGGCGGGTCGCTGCCCGGCAACCTGGCCCTGCTCGGGCGCTCGCCCGACGACATCGAGTCGGTGGCCTTCACCCACCTGCACCCCGACCACGTCGGCTGGGCCTGCGTCGACCCGCCCCTGTTCGGCCGGGCGACCTTCCTGATCCCCAAGGCGGAGTGGGACCACCGCGACCCCGCGCTCACGGCCCTCGGACCCCGGACGAGGCCGGTGCTTCCCGGGGAGGAGGTGTTTCCCGGGGTCCGCGCCCTGGATCTGCCCGGCCGCACCGCCGGGCACACCGGCTTCGTCATCGCCTCGCACGGCGCGCGTCTGCTCGCCTTCGGCGACGCCCTGCTGTCCTCGCTCCAGGTACGGCACCCCGAGTGGTCCGCGGTCTCCGACGCCGACCCCGCGGGGTCCGAGCGGCACCGCCGCGCCCTGATCGCCGAGCTCCTGCGCCCGGACACCCTCGGCTTCGGCATCCACTTCGCGGACGTCGTCTTCGGCCGGGTACGGCCGCAGGGCGACAGCGCGGTCTGGCACCCGCTGTGACCTCGGGGCCCCGGACCCGGGCGCCGTCGGCACGCCGAGCACCGGCCGGCATGTCGAGCACAGGCCGGCATGCCGACGGCCCGGACTACAGCGGCTTCACGGCGGAGGCGTGCTCCTGCGGTTCTGCCTGCCGGGGCAGCACCGGCTTCGGCTCCCACGCCGCGGTGGTCCGCAGATACGCGTAGACGACGGAGCCCGTCGCCAGCACGAGAAGCGGTCCGTAGAACCAGGGATGCCCGGCCATCTCCAACGGCAGGTAGCGGTACGACAGCAGGAGCGCGGCGAAGACCGTCGTGCCGTACGCGACCAGCCGGACGCCCGACTGCGCCCAGCCGCGGTCGTGGGCGCGCAGGGCTCCCTCGATCGTCAGCGTGAACACCACGCCGGCGAGGATGTCCGCGCCGTAGTGGAAGCCGAATCCCAGCGTCGCGGCGAGCGTGGCGACCAGCCAGAACGCACCGGCCCAGCGCAGCGTCCGCGGGCCCTTGCGGGTGTGGATGAAGATCGCGGTGGCCCATGCCGTGTGCAGGCTGGGCATGCAGTTGCGCGGGGTGACGCCGTCGAACGGCATCGGGTGCGGGGGGCCGATCGGCGGCGGCGTCGTCGGCCACAGGTCGGCCACCGCCCACTGCACGCTGGGGTGCGACTCCTGCCACAGGCTGACCGCGGTCCAGTGCTCGGAGCCGTCGCCGTAGGCGAAGATCGGCCCGACCACCGGGAAGATCATGTAGATGCCGGGGCCGAGGAGCCCGATCGCCAGGAACGTGCGCACGAGATGGTGACGCGGAAAGCGGCGCTCGGCCGCCACGTTGCGGAGTTGGTACAGCGCCACGAGCACCGCGGCCACCGGCAGTTGCCCGTAGACGAAGTCGAGGACGTTGAAGCCGATCGCGCCGGTGGCGGTGACGGCCCGGCCCACGAGCCACGACGGGTTGCCCAGCGCGTGATCGGCGATCGCGACGTACTGGTCGAGCACCATCGGGCGGGTCGTGGAGGTGATGAGCAGCCAGGTGTCCCCGGTCTTGCGGCCGGCCATCAGCAGCAGGGCCAGCCCGGCGCCCTTCAGCAGCAGGGCGCGGTCACGGCCGGTGCGGCGGGTGAGGGCGACGACCGCGCAGCCGATGGTCACCCACAGCGCCCCGTTGCCGAAGGGGTGGCCCTCCGTCACCTCGATGCCGGCCGCCCACCGGACCAGCAGGAAGCCGAGGTCGATGCCGATCGCGGCGCCGACCGCGATGAACCGTTGCCGCCAGTCCACCACCACCAGCATCAACGCCATGCTGGCGTACAGCAGGCCACCCGATTTGGGCGGGAATATCACCTCGCGCGCCTGACTGGTGATCGGCCCCGGCAGACCGTAGTGACGCGCGACGAACTCCAGCGTGACGAACAGCCCGAGCGCCGCCGCACCGGCCGCCGCCCACAGGACGGCCTTCGGACCCGCTGTTCGCGAGAACACCCGTGTTGGCATAGATATCAATTGTCTGACCAGTGTGTGAGATGCGGGCTGAACAGGTACTTCGCGTGCCGGATGGCGGGCCCTTCCCCACAGGACGGACAAGGAGGGGCTTTCGTCACGAGTTCGAACATGTTATCGGAGCGCTGTGCGGGATTCCCCGGAATGTGGCTCGGTCGTCATTTCGATCACGCTGCCGGTCGCCGACGGCCGACCGGGGCGCGGCGACGCCGGTCCCGGACGAGGCTCCGGCGAGACTCCCGAGAAGGTCATGGGACGGGCCCGGGCCCTCCCGTGCAGCCGGGCGGCGCCGTCCACTCCGTGTCCATCCACGGCACACTGCCCGACCGGCCGGCCTACACACGGATACGGCCTCGCACGGCACCCCCGCCCCCGCCCCTGCCCCCACCCCCGCAACGTCACGGGGCGGGAGAGCAATATCTGTTTTTGCGAAATGAGAAATGGCCGCTGCGCCCGTGGAGCATTTCTGGGGCCGCGAACGGCCCGAAGTTATTCGCCGCACAGGGCCGATCACGACGTGCTACTGTCGTTGTCAGTTGCAGGTGTGGTTGCCAGAAGGTTTGTCCGACGGCTGATCATCACGGCGACACGGAATCCGCACAAGGCGTATTCCTGACACCGTCTCCGAAGGAGAAACATCATGGCCACCGGAACCGTGAAGTGGTTCAACGCCGAAAAGGGCTTCGGCTTCATCGAGCAGGACGGCGGCGGCGCCGACGTCTTCGCCCACTACTCCAACATCTCTGCCCAGGGCTTCCGTGAGCTGCTCGAGGGCCAGAAGGTGTCGTTCGACATCGCGCAGGGCCAGAAGGGCCCGACGGCCGAGAACATCGTCATCGCCTGACACCGGCGCAGACTCGTTCTTCGCAGCTGGGGCCCGCACCTGGGGGTGCGGGCCCCAGCTCGTTTTGTTTTCCAGGGCAATTCCGCCCTGTCATCACCGGCTCGTTCTCGCGATTTTCAGCGCCGTTCACTTTGCTGCGGAAATCCCTTGATACGTGCCCACATCGAGGAGATCCGCATGAATCGCGACCGCACGAACCGCGCATACGGCCGCCCCGGAGGAAGCCGCGCCACCGGCCGTTCCGGTGTTTCGCGCCGCTCCCACGGCCACGGAAACCGGCCGGCCGCGTCGGCCGAGTTCGCGTTGCCGAAGACGATCACGCCCGCGCTGCCGGCCGTCGAGTCGTTCGCCGAACTCGCGCTGCCTCAGCCGTTGTTGGCCGCACTCGGCCAGGAAGGCGTGAGCGTGCCGTTCCCGATCCAGGGGGCGACGCTGCCGAACTCGCTGGCCGGCCGGGACGTCCTGGGCCGTGGCCGCACCGGCTCCGGCAAGACCCTCGCCTTCGGCCTCGCCCTGCTCGCCCGCACCGCCGGACAGCGCGCCGAACCCCGCCGGCCCCTGGCCCTCGTCCTCGTCCCGACACGGGAACTGGCCCAGCAGGTCACCGACGCCCTCACCCCCTACGCCCGCGCGGTGCGCCTGCGCATCGCCACCGTCGTCGGCGGCATGCCCATCGGCCGCCAGGCGCACGCCCTGCGCGGCGGCGCCGAAGTCGTCGTCGCCACGCCCGGGCGCCTCAAGGACCTCATCGACCGCGGTGACTGCCACCTGGACCATGTCGCCGTCACCGTCCTCGACGAGGCCGACCAGATGACCGACATGGGCTTCATGCCGCAGGTCACCGCCCTGCTCGACCAGGTACGCCCCGAGGGGCAGCGGCTGCTGTTCTCGGCGACCCTGGACCGCAACGTCGACCTGCTGGTCCGCCGCTACCTGACCGACCCGGTCGTCCACTCGGTCGACCCGTCGGCCGGCGCGGTGACCACGATGGACCACCACGTCCTGCACGTCCACGACGCGGACAAGAACCGGGCGACGACCGAGATCGCCGCGCGGGACGGCAAGGTGATCATGTTCCTGGACACCAAGCACGCGGTGGACCGGCTGACCGGCCATCTGCTCGGCAACGGCGTCCGCGCCGCAGCCCTGCACGGCGGCAAGTCCCAGTCGCAGCGCAACCGCACCCTGGCCCAGTTCAAGGACGGGCACGTCACGGTGCTGGTCGCCACCAACGTCGCCGCCCGCGGCATCCACGTCGACAACCTCGACCTCGTCGTCAACGTCGACCCGCCCGGCGACCACAAGGACTACCTGCACCGCGGCGGCCGCACCGCCCGCGCCGGCGAGTCCGGCACCGTCGTCACCCTCGTCCTGCCCCACCAGCGCCGCGGTATGACCCGTCTGATGGCCGACGCCGGCATCGACGCGCGCGTCACCCCGGTCCGGTCGGGCGAGGCGGAGCTGAGCCGCATCACCGGGGCACGGACCCCGTCCGGCGTCCCCGTCGTCATCACCGCGCCGGCCGTGGAACGCCGCCGCCGCACGTCGTCGCCCGCCCGGGGCCGCCGGGGCCGTGCCGGCCAGAGCCGGCCGGTCGTCACGGCGGTCCGCCGCCGGACGCCGGGCCGGCCCGACCTCGACTCGGCGGCCTGAGACCCGTTCCGCGCCGGGGCCCGGGGAGAGCACCGCCTCCCCGGGCCCCGGCGTACCCACGGCACTCCCCCGCGCAGGAACCCGAACCCTCACCGCAGGAGGCATCTTTGACGCCGGCTCAGACGCAGTACCGCACCACCGCGCACCCCGCCCCCGCGACCGCGGCCCTGACCACGGCCATCGGGGACGGCGTCGACGCGCACACCCCCCGGGTCAGTGACGACATGACCGTCGAGGTCGCCCTCGCCGTCATGGCGGGCGCACGCGTCGGGTACCTGACCGTGTGCGACGGGGACGACCAGAGCACGGGTGTGGTCACCCTGGCCCGGCTCGCCGCCCTCCGCGGCAGCTCCGCGTACACGGACCGGATCCGTCTGCGGGACGTCCTGGACGGCTCGCCGCGATCGCGCGGGATCCGCTCGGGCGCCCGACCCTGCGACGCCGGTGAGCACACCCGGACACCGGGCGGACTCGCCCTCGCCCACTGACCCGGTGCGTGGTCTTTCGTGACCGCCGGCCGCCGCCGCGTCCCTCGGGACGCGGCGGCGGCCGGCGTCTCACCGGTCGAAGTAGCTGAAGTCGCCCACGGTCCACGCGCCGACATCCTTGATCGCGACCCGGTACATGCCGCCCGCCTCGGGGATCCCCAGGTTGCCCTGCAGGATGCGGGCCAGATGGAAGTGCAGGTGCGTGGGCGCCTCGCCGCCGCTCCTGCCCTCCCGCGGGTCACGGGCGAAGATCTCGGAGAACGGGCCCAGCCGGTCGGAGTCCTTGAGAACCTCCGCCACCCGCTCCCTCCACACGGCCTCCGGCGCCAGCCGGCCGGTGATGACGGCGCCGCCCACGACCACGGTCAGCGACATCTGATTGCTCGGCTCGGACTCCACCGCGGCGGAGATGGCGACGAGCAGCTCATCGGGGTTCGACATGAGAGCACATTTTATGCAGTCGCCGCTCCGCGTACCGCCCCACGGTCGAGCACCCGTGGACCGGGCGGCACGGCCGGCACCGGTCGGCTCCTGATCGGAGCGCGACGGGACGGGGCCGCCGCCACCGCGCCCGCCACCCCCGCCACAGCTCTTGTCGCAGGTCGAGGGGGTTCCTGCGGCGCCGCGGGAGGGACGCGCGGCGACGGCGCGCCGCACCTCCCGTGCCCGCCGACCGGCGGTAACCGAAGGTCGGCACCGCGGCAGGACCGACAGATGGTGTTGAATTTCCCCCGGGGCCCTGGTGCCGTACGGCGCCGGGGCCCCTCGACGCGTTGCACAGCGAGGTGACATGACAACGGACAACCCTCTCGGTGATCGTCTGGACGACGACGACTACCCCGCATACACGATGGGCCGGGCGGCCGAGATGATCGGAGCCACCCCGGGGTTCCTGCGAGCCCTCGGTGAGGCTCGGCTGATCACCCCGCTCCGCTCGGAGGGCGGACATCGCCGCTACTCCCGCTACCAGCTGCGGATCGCCGCCCGCGCCCGGGAACTCGTCGACCGGGGGACGCCGATCGAGGCCGCCTGCCGCATCGTCATCCTCGAGGACCAGCTCGAGGAGGCCCAGCGCATCAACGCCGAACACCACCGGGCCGCGGACCGGGGATCCGGCCCCACCGACTGACCGCCCGGGCGCGGGCCGCCCAGAGGGCACCCGCTCCGGAGCACTGCGGCGCCCGCCGGGGAGCCGCTCGACGGGGGCGCCGCCCCGGTGACGACGGCGCCCGGTCCCGTGGCGCGTCACGCCGGCGCCTTGACCCCCGGGTCCGCCGAACCGGCCGATTCCGTCGCTGCCGTCGCTGCCGTCGCTGCCGTCGCTGTCGTCGCTGTCGTCGCTGCCGTCGAGTGACCCCGGTTCGCCGGGGCCGCCTCCTCCCGCTCCCGCACGACCGGACGGCGCCGGGACGGCCCGAGCAGCGGGTGGGCGACGCCCCAGGCCGCGCCCTTGCAGACCAGTTCCTTGTAGGCGGCGGCGATCCGTCCCGTCAGGGCCGCCCGCACGGCGCGGTCGTCGCCGGTGACGTACTGGATCAGGCCCTCCTTGCGCCCCAGCGAGATGCACTGGTTGAAGTAGCGCAGCGGCGTCTCCGGGAGCTTCCCTCCGGTCAGGCGGGCCGCGACGGCGTCGGCGGCCTGCCACGCCATGGGCACGCCCGAGGCGCACGACATCCGCAGCGGCTTGTCGCCGACGCCCTTCGCCATGGCCGCGTCGCCGACGGCGTAGACGTCCGGGTGCGAGACCGAGCGCATGGTGCCGTCGACCACGATCCGGCCGGTGTCGGTGACCTCCAGGGCCGTGGCCTGTGCGATCGGGTGGACGGCGAAGCCGGTCGTCCACACGGTGACCGCGGCCGGGACCGATCCGCCGTCGGCGGTGGTGACGCGGTCGGC
This sequence comes from Streptomyces sp. NPDC020597, assembly GCF_044335095.1. Classification (NCBI taxonomy): domain Bacteria; kingdom Bacillati; phylum Actinomycetota; class Actinomycetes; order Kitasatosporales; family Streptomycetaceae; genus Streptomyces; species Streptomyces sp. NPDC020597. Next base: position 65,714 of record NZ_JBIRUL010000004.1, read on the forward strand.
CTCGACGCCGGTGACGGCGGCGTGCTCGTGCACGGTGATGCCGAGCCGGTCGACGACCTTCCGCAGATGCCCGCGCCCCTTGGGCGACAGCCAGTCGCCGAGGCCTTCGCGGGCGACGAGGGCCACGTCGAGGTCCGGGCGGGACTCGGCGATCTCGGTCACGGCCTCCAGGCCGGTGAGACCGCCGCCGACCACGACCACGGGCTGCCCGGCGGTGAGCCCGGCGAGGCGCTCACGCAGCCGGAGCGCCCCGGGACGGCCGGCGATCTGGTGGGCGTGCTCGGCGACGCCGGGTACGCCCTGGTCGTTCCAGCCGCTGCCGAGGGCGTACACGAGCGTGTCGTAGGCCAGCTCCCCGGCGCCGTCGGCGTCGACGACGGCCACGACCTTGCGGTCGACGTCGACGCCGGCGACCCTCGCGAACCTCAGCTCGACGCCGGTGCCCGCGAACATCTCGTCGAGCGGCCGGGGCGGGAGGTCCTGACCCACCGCGAGCTGGTGCATACGGACGCGCTCGACGAAGTCGGCCTCGGCGTTGACGAGGGTGACGGCGACGTCTTCGGGGCGCAGCCGCCTGGCGAGGCGGCCGGCGACGATGGCGCCGGTGTAACCGGCTCCGAGGACGATGATGCGGTGCTGCATGTCCCTGCTCCTGTCTTGAGCGGATTCGCCTCCTGAACCGGACGGCCCGCCGTTTCCTGACAGGTGGGGGATGTGAAGCACGTCACATCGACGGGGGCGGGTGTCAGAAGGGGACGACCAGGGGTTCGCCGTGGTCGTCGGCCGCCCACCGCTCGGTCGCGCGTTCGAGCTTGTCGGGGTTCACCTGGTTGCGGAACGCGGCGATGCCGTCGGCGGTGACCTCGAGGCACATGACGCCGATGACCCGTCCGTCGACGACCGCGACGACGGCGGGGCCGCCGTTGGCGGTCGTCGCGTACATCCCGGGCGAGCCGCCCACCAGGGCGCGCTTGGCCTTGCCGGGCTTGAACAGGCCCCGCAGGAACTTCGCGACGGCGAGGGCGCCCTCGAACGCCGTGGCGCGGGCCGGGACCTTGCCGCCGCCGTCGCCGATCGAGACGGCGTCCTCGGTCAGCAGCCGCACCAGCGGCTCGGTCCGGCCGCTGGTCGCGGCCTCCAGGAACTCGTCGATGATCCGCCGGGCGGCCGCCTCGTCGATCTCGGTGCGGGTCCTGCCGTCCGCGACGTGCTTCTTCGCGCGGTGGAAGATCTGCTGGCTGGCGGACTCGGTGAGGTCGAGGATCGCGGCGATCTCCCGGTGCGGGTAGTCGAACGCCTCGCGCAGCACGTACACCGCCCGCTCGTTCGGGGAGAGGCGCTCCAGCAGGGCGAGGACCGCGTACGACACGGACTCGCGCTGTTCGGCCGTGTCGGCAGGGCCGAGCATCGGGTCCCCTGCGAGCAGCGGCTCGGGCAGCCACTGGCCCACATAGGTCTCGCGCCGTGCGCGGGCCGAGGTGAGCTGGTTGAGACACAGGTTGGTGAGCACCTTCGTCAGCCAGGCCTCGGGGACCTCGACGCGCTCGACGTCGGCGGCCTGCCAGCGCAGGAAGGTCTCCTGCACGGCGTCCTCCGCCTCGCTCGCCGAGCCGAGAAGGCGGTAGGCGATGGCCCCCAGACGGGGGCGTGCCGCCTCGAACCGGTCCACGTCGCTCATGGTCAGGGCCATGACCGGAATTCTAGGCCGAACCTCCGACGCAGCGTCCGGCGTCTGCGCCACACGTATCGGCCGACGCTCGCCCGGCCGGCTCTCGGCTCGGTCTGCGCTCGGCTCGGTCGACGCTCGGCGCCCGGCTCGGTCGACGCTCGGCGCCCGGATCGGCTGGCGCTCGGCGCCGCGCGCCCTCCGGGGCTCCGCCCGGCCACGTCGGCCCCTCCTCCCACGCCCAAGATCCACCGAGATGCCCGCAGAGTCGTCGCGCCGCTGCCAGACTGGACGCGACGGACGGATGCGTCAGGAGTTTCGGCTTCCGGACGGGTGTTCGGCGGGTCGGAGTGCGGAACGCTCACCGGTGGAGGCGGCGCACGGCCGTCCCGCACGCCGGGGCGTGGTCCCGGCGGACCCGGCCCTGCGACGGGCCGGGCGAGAGCGAGGCGGAGTGGCCCATGAACGGTAGAGGTGTCACATCCCGGGGCACGACGCCGCAACGCGCGCCGGAGGACTTCGCGGTCGTCGTCGACGGGCACGGGGCGGTCACGGCGTGGAGCGCGGGGGCCGAGCAGGCCCTGGGATACCGGGCCGCCGAGGTCGTGGGCCGGCCGGCCGCCGACCTGCTCGCCGCCCAGCTGCCCGAGTCGGCGCGGCGCCATGTCGCGGCGGGCCGCCGGACGACCAGTGAGGTGGCGCTGCGGCACCGCGGCGGAGACCGTGTGGTGCTGCGCTTGCAGGCGACGCCGATGGCGGACGCCGGCCCCGGGCCGCTCTGGCTGGTGACGGGCGCCGGGCCGCCGAGCGAGCCGGTGCGAGCCGAGCCGGGCACGGCGGCCCTGTGGGACCTCACCCTCGCGCAGCTGCCCGTGCCGGTGGCGGTCTACGACCGTGCGGCACGACTGGTGTCGGCCAACGCGTCGATGGCCCACGTGATGGGCCTGACCGTCGAGGAGATGCGGGGCCGGACCCTGTGGGAGATCGAGCCCACGAAGCCGTTCGACGAGTACGACCGGCTGCAGCGGCAGGTGCTGCGCACCGGCGAGACGGTGTTCCACGAGGCGCACGGCAGGGCCCCCGGCGAGACCCGGGAGCACGCCTGGTCGATGTTCATCTCACCGCTGAAGGACGAGGCCGGCACGGTGCTCGGGGTCTCGGCGGCCGTCTTCGACACCACCGAACAGCACTGGGCGCGCCGGCGCCTCGCGGTCCTCAACGACGCCGGCGTGCGCATCGGCAGCGCCCTGGACGTGACCCGCACGGTGGAGGAGCTGGCCGACGTCGCCGTCGCCGGATTCGCCGACTTCGTCACGGTGGACCTGCTGGAGTCCGTCGTGCTGGGCGACGAGCCGGAGCCCATGCGGCCGGACCGGCCCGCGGTGGTGCGCCGCGCGGCGCAGCGGTCGGTGCTGGAGGGCTGCCCGGAGTCGGTGGCGGCCCCCGGCGACGCCGTGCGCTACCCGGTCGCGACACCGCCGATGCGTACGCTGATGGCCGGCCGGGGCACCCGGCACACGGCCGGCGAGCCGGGGATACAGGAATGGATCAGATCCTCCCAGGCCCGGGCCGACTCCGTCTCCAAGTACATGATCCACTCCTTGATGCTGGTCCCGTTGCGCGCACGCGGCGTGACCCTCGGCCTGGTGCACTTCCTGCGGCACCGCACGGGGGACGCCTTCAGCGAGGACGACCTGCTGCTCGCCGAGGAGATCGTCGCCCGGGCGGCGGTGAGCGTGGACAACGCCCGCCGCTACGCCCGGGAGCGCCGCACCGCGCTGGCGCTCCAGCGCAGCCTCCTGCCCGTGCGGCCGGAGAAGCTGACGGCGATGGAGGTGGCGTACCGCTATCTGCCCGCCGGTTCCGGCGCCGACGTGGGCGGCGACTGGTTCGACGTCATCCCGCTGTCCGGCGCCCGGGTCGCGCTGGTCGTGGGCGACGTGGTGGGCCACGGCATCCACGCCTCGGCCACGATGGGCCGGCTGCGCACCGCCGTGCGGACCCTCGCGGACGTCGACCTCGCCCCCGACGAGCTGCTCACCCAGCTCGACGACCTCGTCCTCAGGCTCGACCGGGAGGAGGGCCCGGAGGCCCGCGGGCGCGCGCAGGACGCGTCGGGGGAGGTCGGGGCGACCTGCGTCTACGCCGTGTACGACCCGGTGTCCCGGCGCTGCACCATGGCCCGCGCCGGACATCCGCCGCCCGCCCTGGTCACCCCGGACGGCGACGTGCGCTTCCTCGACCTGCCGGCCGGGCCGCCGCTCGGGCTCGGCGGGATGCCGTTCGAGTCCGTCGAGGTGGAGCTGGCCGAGGGCAGTCTGCTCGCCCTCTACACCGACGGCCTGGTCGAGGCCGCGGACCGCGACATCGACGCCGGTCTCGCCCTGCTGCAACGGGCGTTGACCGGCCCGGCCGTACCGCCGGCGCCGCTCGAGGAGACCTGTGACGACGTGCTGCGCACGGTGCTGAGCGGCCGTCCCGGCGACGACATCGTGCTGATGGTGGCGCGCACCGCCGCGCTGGACGCCGAGAAGGTGCGCACGTGGCGGGTCGCGCGGGATCCCGCGGCGGTGGCCCGGGCGCGCAAGCTGGCGGGCGAACAGCTGGCCGCGTGGGGGCTGCCGGAGGCGGCGTTCGCCACCGAACTGATCGTCAGCGAACTCGTCACGAACGCCGTGCGGTACGGCGGCGACCCCATCGTGCTGCGGCTCATCCGCGACGCGTCGCTCATCTGCGAGGTCTCCGACGGCAGCAGCACGGCCCCGCACCTGCGGCGGGCCCGGGTCTTCGACGAGGGCGGGCGCGGGCTGCTGCTCGTCGCCCAGATCGCGGAGCGCTGGGGCACCCGTCAGACGCCCACCGGAAAGACCATCTGGGCGGAGCAGTCCCTGCCGGCCGACCCGGCCTGAGCCGGTCCGACAGGTAGCCCTACGACAGGTGGCCCTACAGGTAGTCCTCCAGGCGGGCGACGGCGAAGCCCTGTTCCTGGATGTGCCGCAGCATGTTCGCCGTCATCTCGGTCATCGTCGTGCCCTTGAGCTCGGACGGTCCGCGGAAGTGGGCCAGGATGATGTCGCCCGGGTGGAGTTTCCTGTCGCCGCGCTGGTACTGCATGTTCGTGATCTGCATCGACTCGCGCCACAGGACGATCGCCTCGAGGCCGCAGGACGCCGCAGCGGCCCGGGTGTCCTCGTTCCAGTTGCCGTAGGGCGGGCGCAGCAGCCTGGGCGTGGTCCCGTACTCCGCCTTGAGCTTGGTCTGCTGGCCGCAGATCTCCTGCTTCTGGGCGCTCGCGCCCAGGGTGCGCAGGTTCGGGTGGGTCAGGGTGTGGTTCTGGACGCCGTCGCCGAGGTGCTGGAGCGGCTTGAAGTAGCCGTAGTCGGCGCGGATGGCGGCGTCCGTCAGGAACATCGTGAAGGGGATCTTCAGTTCCCGCATCATCGTCACGAACTTCGGGTCCTTCTCGGCCCCGTCGTCGAACGTGAGGAAGACGATCTTCTGCTTGGTGGGGATCTCGCTGATCACCGGCACCCCGCCGCCCTCGGCCGCCTTGGGGGACGGCTTGGTCGCGGGCGGCGCGGGCGGCGCGGCGAGCGGTTCGAGCCCCCACTTGCGGTAGGCGGCCGCGGTGGCCGCCCGCGCGTCCGGCTCCGTGCCCGCCCGCGCGCCCGCCTCGCCGGCCCGCTTGGCCGAAGCGGAGGCGTCAGGGGTGGCGGAGGAGGACGAGGATTCCGCGCGGGCCCCGGTCGTACAGCCCGTCGCCAGGCCCGCCGTCAAAAGGAGACAGGCCAGCGCCGCCCCCCTGATCCGCCTGTCCACCGCGCGCCCACCCCATGTCGTCCCGTGCGTTCACCTGTTCGTGTGGTTCGTCCTTCTTGACGACGAACAGATGTCCGAGGTTCCACCGTGACCTCGGATGTCGCGCACCTCACCGGCCGGGGCGGCCCGGCCGGGCGGGGGGCGGGGCGGGAACGGCGCCGGCCGCGTCCGCCCGGCGCCGTCACGGCGCCGGGCGGACGCGGCCTTCGAAGCACGCCGCCTAGAGCGAGACCTGCCGGCCTCCCAGGGTCACGACCAGGCGGCCGTCCGAGGCGAAGGACCAGCCGAGGGCGCCGGAGTACGAGGCGCACCGGCTGCCGTTGGAGCCCGACCAGAACTGGTTGGAGCCATCCGCGTCGCCGACGGTCTTGTCGTTCGAGCCGCTGACCGAGAACCGGCAGGAGGTGTTGCCGCGGAAGACCGACGTCCCGGCGTCCCACGAGTAGTTGCGCTGGGCGTTGTCGACGCTCAGGTTGTTCGACACCGCCATGGAGCCCGGGTTGCTGTTGTAGGTGAACCCGTGCTTGCCGTTGTGGAAGGCGATGCTGCGCCGCACCACGTGGTTCACGGCGATGTCGTCGCCGCCGAGCTTGTAGCCGTTGCGGTCGCCGTTGGAGTTCACGGTCCCGTCGGAGAGGGTGCCGTTGTTGTAGGACAGGGAGTCCTCGACGGTCACCGGGCCGATGGCTCCGGTGTCCGTCTTGGTGTAGAGGTCCCAGCCGTCGTCGATGTTGTTGTGCGAGACGGCGTAGCGGAAGACGTTGCCGGTTCCGGTGGTGAGCTTGGCGGCGAAGCCGTCGGCGTCCTCGCCGTCGGAGTCGGCGTTGTCGTGCGACTCGGCGCTCAGGATCAGGTTGCGGGCCGGCCACTGGGCGGCGGGCGTGGTGGAGGCGATCCGGCCGAGCTGGAGTCCCGTGTCGCGGTTGTAGCGGGTCACCGTGCGCTCGATGACGTTGTCGCTGCCGCCGACGTAGATCCCGTTGTCCCCGGCGTGCTGCACGACGAGACCCTTGACGTGCCAGTACGAGCCGAACAGCTGAAGCCCGCGGTTGGCCGGACTCTCGCTCTGCGCCGAGAAGTCGAGCACCGGCGTCTCACCCGGGTAGGCGGCCAGCGTGGTGCGGGCGGAGGCCGTGCCGTTGCTGGTGGCCGGGACGGTCACCGTCGACGCGTGGGCGTACGTGCCGCCGCGCAGGTAGATGGTTCCGCCGGCGGCGACCCGGCCGATCGCCGAGGCGAGGGTGGTCGGCGCGGTCTGCGTGCCGGCCGCGCCGTCGACGCCGCCCGGGGCCACGTAGAGCGCGGAGCCCGCCGGCGGTGTCGTGGCGTCGGACACGTCGGCGTCGAGACGGTCGACGTTGGGCAGTCCGGCGGACGTGGTGGGGCTGAGCCGGATCGTGTTGGCGCCCGCGGCGAGCGACACGGTGAGCGTCTTGGTGACCCATGTCGACCAGGCGCCGGTGGCCTCGAAGGACGGCGTCTGCACCGTCGTGCCGTTGACGACCAGCGCGGCCGGGCGGGCGGCCGCCGCGCCGTTGGCGAAGCGGACGTTCAGCGTCGCCGTGCCGGCCGTGGCCGCGTTCACGGTGAACTGGGCATATCCACCGGTTGAGTTGGCTCCGTTGCAGAAGCCGCTGCCGGAGTACCCGGTCCAGTCGGAGTCGATGGTGCCGGTGCAGACCGCCGGGGAGGCCTCGGCCTCGTAGCGGGTGGTGGCGGCCTGCGCCGTGGTGCCGGACAACGCGACGAGCACGCCTGCCACCAGGCCGGCGCAGGCGATGACGGGTCTCACAAGCATGTCGTTCTCTCCATCTCCAGGACGGTGCGGGTCGTCTGCCAGAGGTACGGAAAGCGCTTTCCCCCGGAAGCTAGGGGTACTGTCCTGAACGCGTCAATAGACGTGTACATGATTTTCGTTCACATGGATGTACGCACAGGGCGACAGTTGACGCAAATACCCCGAGTGGGGTCCCGGCTCCCCGGCCGCCGGGGACGGGCGCGCGCCGCATGCCGACTTCCCTCAACACATTCGCGCAGGAGCATCACACAGGCTGCACACAGTCCTCCGTACGAGTCGTTAGCGTTGCTGGCCGTTCGACCCCCCGTGCGAACGTGATCAGGTCGCGGCCCCGACGGAGCGACGGCACGTCAAATAGGAAGACCGCAGATGGACTACTGCTCCTCGTGTCGTCGGCATCTCAACGGAGCCCTGGTGTGTCCGGGGTGCGGCGCCTACGCTCCGGACATCGCCCCGATACCGACCCGCGGACACGCCGTCCGGGCCGCAACCGCACGGGCGACGTCCCCGTACGCGGCCCCCGCGCCCGTCACCGTCGCGCCTTTCGCCCCCATGTCCTCCGAGCGCGTCACGGACCGGGCTCTCGACGTCGCCCTCGGTCTCGAGGCCGACTCCGGGATCGACGCGGACGTCGACGCGGACGTGGACCTCACGAGCGAGACGGCCTCCCCGGCCGTGGCGGCGGTGTCCGCGGCGCCCCAGGGCCGGGCGGCACGGCGGCGCCAGCTGGCCCGCTGGAAGAAGAACCAGCGGCGGGCCGTGGTCGTGACGGCCGTGACGCTCGTCAGCGGGCTCGCGGTCGCCGCGCTGGAGCGGCAGAACGGCGACCGGACCCAGGCGGCCTCGGCGCCGGAGACCCCCACCGCCGCCGGCGGGGAGGAACCGACCCTGGAGCACACCGTCCCCACGGTGAGCCGTTCCGACGGCCACCGGAACGCGCCGTCCGCCACCTCCCCGTCACAGCCGGCGGCCACCGGGCACACCCGGCAGCAGGACTCGCCGTCGGGCGACCGTCCGGACTCCGCCGCGGCCGCCGACACCGCTGCGCAGTCGGCACGGACCTCCTCGGGACAGCAGCGGGGACACGGATCGTCCGTCCAAGGCTCGACGGTCGGCGCCCTGACCGGAACGGCCGGGCAGCAGCCCTCCGCCCCGGCCGCGACCGGCGACTCCGGCGCCTCGACGTCGGCCTCGGGCTCCGGCTCGAACCCGGGCTCGGAGCCGGCCTCGGGCTCCGGCTCGAACTCGTCTTCCTCGTCCGGCACTTCGGGTTCGTCGTCGTCCTCGTCGTCGTCATCGGCGTCCGGGACGAGCTCCGGGACGGCGTCCACCTCACCGTCCGACGTCTGCCTGCTGGGCCTGCTCTGCCTCGGCTGACCTGACCCCCTCTGCCTCAGCCGACGTCCGTCAGACCCGTCGCCCGGCCGTGCGCGTCCCAGCGGACCTCCAGAACGCGCACCACGGCGTCCCGGTCGAGCGGTCCGAACACGTGCGGGAACAGGGTGCCGGGGGAGACGCCGGGCGGCGGAGCGGGGTCGGCCGCCTCCCACGCACACCGGGAGGCGAGCCGTTCCTCGTCGAGGACCAGCGCCAACAGGGGCCGGGGGCCGGTCCGGTAGAAGGCGTTGACGACGGCGAGCGTGGTCTCCGCGTCGGGCGAGCAGTGCACGAACCCGTCCTCGGCGAGAGAGGCGGGCGCGTAGGGCCGGTCGGCTCCGGCGTTCCACTCGTCCGAGTGCACGACGTGATAGATCATGAGCTGTTTATACAACGGCCTCCGTACGGCAACCCGTACGGCACTCGAGGGCCGACTCCCGGCTCTATTCGCCTTCCGGGAGTTCCACGATCGCGCCCTTCCCGTCGAGTGTGTGCGTGCTCCAGTAGACGTACCACTTGTCGCCGACCTTCTCCGGCACCTTTCCCTCCGGATAGCGGGCCCAGCCCTCGGCCGGTTCCTCGCCGTCCGGCACGCAGTCCCCGCCGCCGCTGTTCACCGCGAGCACCGGGTAGTGACCGCCTCCGCAGACGGCCTCCTCGAGCTGCAGGGAACAGCCGGTGAGCGTCGAAACGGCCGCGGCCGCCGCGGCCGCCGCGGCCGCTCCGGCCAGCACGAGCCCCCGACCTGATCGAACACGTACTCGAATGTCGGTCTTTCCCACGGTGGACTCCTCTGACGGCCGAAGCCTGGCTGCTGACGCGTCCAGCCTGTCGCCACAGGGGCCCTCGCCTCCTGAGTACGGGTACTCAGCGCGACGCGTACGGGAACCCAGAAAACTGTTCCCGCTCTTCATCCCGACCTGTGCTACCGTGAGAAAAGTGGCAGTTTCGGTTACCAGAGGCTTCAGAGTGCTCTTTCGACCTTCCGTCGACGGGCACTCTTTTTGTTTTTGGGGCTTTTCTGATGCTGCGACACCGGTTCCGCAAGGTGCGGGCACCGGGCATTGCCCCAAAGGAGATACAGCATGGCATCTGGCACCGTGAAGTGGTTCAACTCGGAAAAGGGCTTCGGCTTCATCGAGCAGGAGGGTGGCGGCCCGGACGTCTTCGCCCACTACTCGAACATCGCCACGTCCGGCTTCCGTGAGCTTCAGGAAGGCCAGAAGGTCACCTTCGACGTGACGCAGGGCCAGAAGGGCCCGCAGGCGGAGAACATCCTCCCCGCCTGAACCGTCGTCTGAGTCTGTTTCAAGCGGACGACACGACCGGGGCCCGCACTCCTGAGTGCGGGCCCCGGTTCATGGCGTCCGGAAGTTTTCGAGAAAGGCACCGGATGAACCGCAACAGCTCGGTCCGCTCCCGTACGGACCGGCGCCAGGGCGCGCCCTCCCGTACGGCCAAAGCCGGGCGGAGCGGACGCGGGAGCCGACCCGCCGCGTCCGGCGGTGAGTTCGCGGTGCCGGTGACGCTCACCCCGGCGCTGCCGCCGGTCGAGGCGTTCACCGAACTCGACATGCCCGAGCGGCTGCTGGCCGCTCTCGACGCCGAGGGCGTCACCACGCCGTTCCCGATCCAGGGGGCGACGCTGCCGAACTCGCTGGCCGGCCGGGACGTCCTGGGCCGTGGCCGCACCGGCTCCGGCAAGACCCTCGCCTTCGGCCTCGCCCTGCTCGCCCGCACCGCCGGGCAGCGCGCCGAATCCCGTCAGCCGCTGGCCCTCGTCCTCGTCCCCACCCGGGAACTGGCCCAGCAGGTCACCGACGCCCTCACCCCCTACGCCCGCGCGCTGCGCCTGCGCATCGCCACCGTCGTGGGCGGACTCTCCATCGGCCGGCAGGCCAACGCCCTGCGCAGCGGCGCCGAAGTCGTCGTCGCCACGCCCGGGCGCCTCAAGGACCTCATCGACCGGGACGACTGCCGGCTGGACCAGGTCGCGGTCACCGTCCTCGACGAGGCCGACCAGATGGCCGACATGGGCTTCATGCCGCAGGTGACGCGACTGCTCGACCTGGTCCGCCCCGACGGCCAGCGGCTGCTGTTCTCGGCGACGCTCGACCGCAACGTCGACCGGCTGGTGCGGAACTACCTGCACGACCCCGTCGTCCACTCGGTCGACCCGTCGGCCGGCGCGGTGACCACGATGGACCACCACGTCCTGCACGTCGAAGACGAGGACAAGCACGCCGCAACGACCGAGATCGCCGCCCGCGACGGCCGGACGATCATGTTCCTGGACACCAAGCACGCGGCGGACCGGCTGGCCAAGAAGCTGCTGGCGGTCGGCGTCCGGGCGGCCTCCCTGCACGGCGGCAAGTCCCAGTCGCAGCGCACCCGCACCCTGACCCAGTTCAAGGACGGCCACGTCCGCGTGCTGGTCGCCACCAACGTCGCCGCCCGCGGCATCCACGTCGACAACCTCGACCTCGTCGTCAACGTCGACCCGCCCGGCGACCACAAGGACTACCTGCACCGCGGCGGCCGCACCGCCCGCGCCGGCGAGTCCGGCACCGTCGTCACCCTCGTCCTGCCCCACCAGCGCCGTGAGATGACCCGCCTGATGGCCGACGCCGGCATCACCCCGCAGACCACCCAGGTCCGCTCCGGGGGCGTCGAGCTGAACCGGATCACCGGGGCGCAGTCGCCGTCCGGCGTCCCCGTCGTGCTCACCCCGCCGCCCACCGCCGAAGCCCGGCCCGCCCGCAGGAGCCCGGCCCGCGGAGGCGGCTCCGAGCGCGGTTCCGAGCGCGGCGGCTCCGCCTCCCGCCCCCGCAGGCCCGCACAGGGCCGCCGCCGGTCGCCCGCCAAGGGCAACGGCACGGGCGGCCGCTGAGAGAGCGGGCGGGCGGCCGCTCCCGGCCGCCGGCCGCGCTCATGCCCGGGCGACCGGGAACAGGGCGTGGACCCGCCATCCGTGGCCGGACGGCAGCGGCCCGGTCGTCAGGTCGCCGCCCAGCGCGGTGACCCGTTCCCGCAGGCCGACCAGGCCGAAGCCGCCGCCGTGGGCCTCGGCCGGCAGGGGGGCGCCGCCCTGGCCGTCGTCGACCACGCTGACGTCGAGCCGGCCGCCGTCGAGGTCGAGGCGGACGGTGACGGCGCGGGCGTCGGCGGCGTGCCGCCGCACGTTCGTCAGCGCCTCCTGGACAACGCGGAAGGCGGCGGCCTGCACCTCGTGCGGGAGGTCGTCGCCGACGGCCGGGGAACGGTGGAGGGCGACCAGCTGGCCGGGCCGTCCCGCGAAGTTCTCGACTAGGCCGGCGACGCCGGCCAGGTCGCCGACGGGCCGCCGGTCGGCCTCGGGCGTGTCCCGCAGGACGCCGACGGTGCGCCGCATGGAGGCGAGCGCCTCGGTGGCGGCGCGTTCGATGCCGGCGAGGACCGGGTCGAGCCGCTCGGGACGGTTTGGCGCGGCGCTCGTCATCATGCGCGCCACCTGTGTCTGCACGAGGATCCCGGTGACGTGGTGGGCGACGAAGTCGTGCAGGTCGGCGGCGATGGCGAGGCGCTCCTGGCGGCGGGTGTCGTCGACGGCGACGGCGCGGCGGTAGTCGAGCGAGCGCAGGTAGGCGGCGAGCGACCCGACGAGCAGGACGAACACCAGTCCGATGACGACGTAGGCGAGCCCCACGCCCGCCGTGGACCACAGCGGCCAGAACCGGCGGCACGGCGTGGCGAGGAAGGCGAGCGTGTCCAGCGCCGCGCACGCGACGAGCCGGTTCGGCGGGCAGTGCCGCACCGCGACGAAGAGAAGGCACAGCAGGACGGCGAGCTCGCCCGGCCCGAAGGAGCTCTCGCGGTCCAGGACCACCGTGGCGACCGTGTACAGGGTGGACAGCAGTGCGGGGACGACGGTGCGCAGCTGCGGGGTGAGCCATGCCGGGCGCCGCGAGGCGGGCCACAGCACCGCGACCAGGCCGACGGCGAGGACGACCGCCGGGCCCCACAGCTCACCCTCCGCGTCGGCGATCACCAGGTCGAGTACGCAGGCCGCCAGAAGGGCGCCGACGGCCGCGCCCCGCGCACTGCCCCGTAGCCAGGCTGATCTCATGCCGTTCACGGTAGGCGCAGACGCGGCGGGCGGTATCGGCCGAACGGTCGAGGCGGTGCGGCCGGGGCCGCGGACACCGTCCGCCGCTCGCCGGTGCCGGCCCGTCCGGGACAGGGGGCGGTAACGAGGAAGAGCCCCGTCCCGTGGACACGGGGCGGGGCTCTTCCTGATGGAGCGCCGGGCAGGCCTTGCACCTGCATTTCCCCGCAGGAAGCGGGGCGTCTTTCCTTGGACCACCAACGCAGAGGTCGTTCACCGTTTTTTCTTCCCGGTGACCGGCTCAAGATCAACCTTACCCCATTTCCGGAGCCCTGTTGACCAAGAGCAGCCGCGAAACGGTCAGGCGACGTCTTCCACCTTCAGCTCCGGTCCGACGACCAGGGTGACGACACCCGCCGCGGCCGAACCGTCCGCCGTGGGACGCAGGTTGGGCAGCCGGGACGCGAGGACGGCGGCCTTGCTCTCGAGGCCCGACGGATAGGTGACGGTCGTCCTCGCCACCGTCCCGGGGGCGTTGCCCGTGCCGGTCACGGTGTAGCCGGCCTTCTTCAGCCTCTCCGCGACGGCCGCCGCACGCCCCGGGACGCCGGTGCCGTTCAGCACCTGGACCCGCACGCTGGAGGCGTACACCACGTTCTTCTTCGAGGCGTCCAACTGCGCCTTGGTGACCTCCTTGTCCTTGGCCAGGGAGGTGAACAGGTCGGTGGCCTGCGGGTACTGCCACACGACGTTGGCGCCGTCGCGGGGCTGGTCGGCGACGCGCCCGTAGTTGGGCACGGTGAGGAAGCTCAGCCGGTCGCTCGGGATCCCCTTGAGCTCGTCCGCGAGCCCGTACAGCGGCTTGATGCCGGCCATGTCGGGGTCGGTCGTGAGGGACTTGGTGACCGACTGCAGGAAGCCGTACATCGCGTCGGGGCTGGTGAGCTTGGACTTGGCCTTCTTGGCCAGGGCGTCCATGAACTCCTGCTGCCGCCCGATGCGTCCGATGTCGGAGTTGTCGCCGATGCCGTACCGGGCGCGGACGTAACCGAGCGCCGTCTCGCCCTTGACGGTCTGGCAGCCCGCCTCCATGTCCAGACGGGCCTTCTCGGAGTGGATGGCCTGCTTCGGGCAGACCTCGATGCCCTCCAGCGCGTCGACCATGCCCTTGAAGCCCGAGAAGTCGACGGACATGAAGTGGTCGATGCGCAGACCGGTGTTGGCCTCGACGGTCCTGATGGTGCACGCGGCGGCCTCGGCGACCTTGCCGTTGCTGCCGCCGATGGCGAAAGCCTCGTTGATCTTGAAGTGGTGCGGCGAGGACGACGTGCCGTCGCCCTTCTGGCACCCGGGTATCTCCACCCACGAGTCGCGCGGGAAGGACACCACCGAGGCCCACTTACGGTCGGCCGGTATGTGCAGCACCATCAGCGTGTCGGACTGCATGGTGGTCAGGTCCTTGCCGTACTTGGCGTTGGCGCCCTCACGGCTGTCGGACCCCACGACCATGATGTTCTTCGAGCCGGGGCTGAGGTTCTGCGGACGGTCGCCGCCCAGCTTGTCGTCCACCTCGGCGGAGGTGATGTTGTCGTTGAGGTCGTGCCAGATCCACGCGGCGGTCCCGCCGGCCCCGAGGAGGACGACGGCGCTCACCCCCGCGCCCCAGGCGACGACGCGCCCGCGCCGCGTCAGCCGCGGCCCGCCTGCGCGGCCCGCCTGCCGGCTCCCCCGGCCGGCCGCCCGCACCGGTTCCTGCCCACGCCTTCTCGTTCCGCTCACCGGCGCTCGCCCCTCCGCCTCGGCCGTTCCACCCCGTACACCGTGCCCGGATCACCGACGCCGGTCGCCGACGCCGGAACCCTGCTCCCGTGCAGGAATACGTCCCAGAAGGCACTGTCGCCTCAGAAGACCCCCAACTCCCCCCATCCGGTTGCCTCGTCACGCGACATCACGGCCGGCGAGGAAGCCGTCACACACCGCTTCGCCGTCGTCCGACGCCCGCATACCCGTCCGGGTGGTTCTGGTGGGAGTGGGGGGTGGGGTGGGGGTGGGGGCGTCATTCTGTGCCGGTGTTCCGCTCCCCACGCGCCCGACGCGTCCTGATCACGCTGCTCGCCGTCCTCCTGCTGCTGGCCGGGCCCGCCTGTGTGCCCGTCGGGCGGGGGACGGGGGCGGCGACCGGGGCGTTCGGCGCGTACGTCGGATACGACGACGCCGGCGTGCGGCGGATCGCCGCGCTGGACGAGTGGCTGGGCCTCGCCACGCCCCGGGTGGGGCACGCGTATCTGCCCGGGGACCGGTGGAGCAACATCGAGGGGGCGCCCGGCTACCTGGAGTACTGGGCGCGGTGGACGCGGGCGCGCGCGGGCCGGATGTTCGTGCTCAACGTGCCGATGCTTCAGGGCACCGAGGACCACGTGCCCGACGCGGTCGTACGGGAGGAGCTGCGCCGCGGGGCACGCGGCGACTACGACGGGCACTTCCGGGCGCTGGCCCGGCGGCTCGTCGGGCTCGGACTGCCGGACGCCGTGCTGGTGGTGGGCTGGGAGATGAACGGGACCACCTACACCCATCGGTGCGGGCCCGATCCGCAGGCCTGGAAGCGGTACTGGGTCAGGATCGTGGAGGCCGTGCGATCGGTGCCGGGCGGGCGGCGGTTCCGCTTCGAGTTCACGCCCAGCCGCGGACGGGACGCCGTCCCCTGGACCGCCTGCTATCCGGGCGACGCGCACGTCGACGTCGTCGGCATGGACGCCTACGACCAGCCCGCCGGCATGTCCTTCGCGGAGCAGGTCGCCGAGCCCTACGGCCTGGCCGAGCACGTCCGGTTCGCGCGGGCGCACGGCAAGCCGGTGTCGTATCCCGAGTGGGGGCTGTTCCGCAACGGCGACGACCCGGAGTACATGCGCGGCATGCTCGACTGGTTCGCCACGCACCGGCCGCTGTACCAGACCATCAGCGACTACTGTCCGCACGGCGTGTGGCGGTGCGCCGACAACCCGCGGTCCTCGGCCGTGTACCGCTCCCTGGTGGGCGCGGGAGGGGGCCGTCCGGCTGAACCCGGGGCCTCCGTCCGGCCGGGCGCCGCCCTTGGACGCACCATCGGTCCGATGATCCGGAAATGGGACGAGAACATCATCGGCGCTGCCCGCGGACGCGGGCGCGCCTCAGCGCCGCGACCGGGGCCGCCCTGCTCGCCCTCCTGCTGACGGCGTTCGCCGCCGTGCCCGCCGCAGCGGGGGGCGACGGACAGCGTCACCGGGCCGTCCGGGCCGTCCGCGTCCACGAGCAGGCGCGCGAGCGGGTCGACCGGCTGCGCGAGGCCGGTGCCCTCCCGTCGGCCGTCGAAGAGGCCGAAGAGCGCCGCAAGGCCGTCCGCGACGACCTGTGGGACCTGCTTCGGGCGGGCGCCAGGGAGACGGGCGACCCGGTCGCCGTCGACCCGTCCGGACGCGCGGGCCGCTGTCCGTTCGGGGACCGCAGCCGGGCACCCGAGCAGCGCTCCTCCCCCTGGACGGCCCCGACCCGCCGCTACTGGCTCTCCGCCGGCTACGCCGCGAAGGGCTCCCGCTGGGCCCGCCGCCACACCGGCCAGGACTTCGCGGTGGACTCCGGGACCCCGGTGTACGCCGTCGGATCCGGCGTCGTGCGCTTCACCACCTGCGGGGACGGCTTCGGCAACCAGGTCCTGGTACGGCACGGGGACGGCTACTTCACGCAGTACGCCCATCTCTCCCGCATCGACGTACGCCGGGGCCAGCGCGTCGCGGCCGGCCAGCGCCTCGGCCTGTCCGGCAGGTCCGGCAACGTCACCGGACCGCATCTGCACTTCGAGGTGCGGATCACCCCCTACCTCGGGTCCCAGGTGCCACCCCTGCCGTGGCTGCGCCGCAAGGCCGTGCAGGTGTCCGGAGCGCCGGTGCTCCCCAGGCCCGCAACGGGGCCCGGTGGCCGCCCCGGCGAACGGGCGCCTCAGCCCTGGAGCGGGCGGTAGGAGGCCAGGGCCCAGATGACGAAGACGTCGATGGCGATCTGGATGACCGCCCAGACCGGTGCGTACGGCAGGAACAGGAACTGAAGGATCAGGCTGAGCGAGGCAAGCACGATGCCGCTGATCCGGGCCCACTCCGCCTTCTCCACCCCCATCAGCAGCGCCCACCCGGTCGCCGTGGCCACGATGCCCACGATCAGCAGGACCCAGCCCCAGCCGGTGAGGTTCATCTCGTAGACGTAGCTGCCGACCCGGGAGTAGACGTCGTCCTCGGCGATCGCGGCGATGCCCTGGAAGACGGCGAGGACACCGCTGACGAACATCAGCACGCCGCCGAAGACGACCCCGCCCGCGGCCAGTCGACCGCCGGCCGGGGGCGAGGCCCAGGCCGGCGTGCCGGTGCCCTGGTGGGAGGGGTCCCACACCGGGGACCCGTGCGGCGACGGCTGTGAGTGCGGCTGGTCGCTCATGGGATTACCCCGTCTCTGTCTCGGTCTCCGGTCGCGGTCTCGGCGACCGTCCCTCGACGATCCGTCCGGGCGGGGGCCGCCACCACGGGGGTGCGCCGTTCGGGTGAGCCGGCATGCGGGCGGGACGGTCCGCGCCTTCACTGGAGATTCCGAGGACTCGGGGACACGACCTGGAGGCGTGATGGCAGCGAACCGCAGAAGCCGGAAGAGGGGGCCCCGTCCGGCGGCGGTGCGGGGCGCGGCCCTGCTGACGGGGCTCGCCGCGCTCACCGCGCTCACCGGCTGCTCGGGGGACGACAGCCCGTCCTCCGTGGCCAGCAAGGCGGCCTCCGCCGCGCAGTCGGTGGGCGCTCAGGCCACCGCCGCCGCCTCCTCGCTCGCCTCGCAGGCGTCGGAGGCGTTCGAGTCGGCGACCGCGGAGGTGGGCCGCAAGCTCGACGGGATCGAGAACGGCGTCGACGCCAAGAGCGACGTGAAGCTCGGCACGCCGACCGCCGACGGCGACCGCAGCGCGGTCGAGGTGACCGTCACGAACAGCGCCGACTCGACGAAGTCCTTCGCCGTCGAGGTGGACTTCAAGGACTCCGGCGGCAAACTGCTCGACTCCGTGCTCGTCACCGTCACCGACGTCCCGGCCGGCAAGAGCGCCAAGGCCATCGCCCGCAGCCACCGCGCCCTCTCCGGCGAGGTGAAGGCGGAGGCGGCGCGGGCGGTGCGGTACTGACGCGGTCCGGCCGGGCGTCGGGTGCTCACAGGCGGACGGTCACCGGCCGACCCGCTTCACCGCTCCGCTCCTGCCCGGGCCCCTGCCCAGTCGTGGGCGCCGCGCGGTCCGGCGCCGCCCCGCCGTGACCGCCAGACCCGCTGCCAGCGCCCCGCACGTGAGGGTCAGATACAGCGGCAGGCCCACGAGGACGCCGGCCGCCGCGATCAGCAGCCCGGCCCCGGCGTGCCACCCGAGACGGCGCCGGTCGAGGACCCGCCGACGCCGTACGTGCAGGACGTACGGCCGTCGCGTGGACATGCCCGGGGGTCTCCCGTCCGTGTCCGCGGCCGGGGCGTCGCCGCCGCCTCTCGCTCGTTCGAGGCTCCACAGGACTGCGAGGGATTCTCGGAATTCCCTGGCGTGGGCGTCCGGATACGCCTCCACCAGCGGCTCTCGCAGCGCGACGGCCTCGTTGATGGCGTCGAACGCTTCGCGGTCGCGGTCGAGTTCATGGCACTGGACGGCCAGGTTGTGCAGTCCGGTGGCCAGTTCCACCGTCAGGGCTTCGGCGCCCGCGTCGATCTGCGCCCGGAGGATGCCCACGCACTCCCGGACCGCTTCCAGGCCTTCTTCGCGGTGTCCCGTGTCGGCCAGCTCGATCCCCATGTTCTGCAGACTCTGGGCGAGGTCGGCGAGGTGGGCGTCCGGAAGGGCGGCAGCCAGCGCCCTTCGGATCTCCACGGCCTCACGGATCGCCGCCAGACTCTCCTCGCGCAGCCCGGCGACGCCGAGTTCGACGGACAGGTTGTTCAGGGAGCCGGCGAGGTCGGGCAGATGGGCGTCGGGCGCCAACTGCGCCAGTTCGCGTTTGATCGCCACCGCCTCCCGCACCACGGCCAGGCTCTGGCCGTCGTCCGACCCTTCCTCCGACGCCTCGCCGAGCTGCCCGGAGAGGTTGGTCAGGCTCATCGCCAGCCCGTGCAGGTGGGCGTCGCCCGGCTCCTTCTCGACGAGTCGCCGATGGATGGCGACCGCCTCCCGCACCACTTCGATGGCCTCCTGGCGCCGTCCCAGCCTCCCCAGGTCCAGGGAGAGGTTGTTCAGCGTTCCCCCCAGCGCGGCGCGGCCGGGGTCGTCCACGGCGAGCATCCGCTGGATGTCCACGGCCTGCCGGCTCGCCTCGAGCGCCTCCTCGCGCCGGCCGAGCTGTCTGAGGATGTACGAGCGGTTGCTCAGGACCAGGGCCGTGTGCGGGATGACGCTCCAGGAGTGCTTCGCCCCCTGACCCCGCAGAACGGCCAGACACTCGGTGTTGGCGTCCAGCGCCTCGGCCCACCGTCCGACGTCGCCGTACCGGTAGCAGAGTTCGGCCAGGGCCGCGGCCAGTCGGTCCCTGACCTTGTTCTGGCTCTTGCGGGTTCGTCTGCGCCGCTCCAGCTCGCTTCGGTACATCTCGACCAGCCGCAGGGTGAGCGCCAGCGCGAACGGGGCCAGTTTCTGGCTCTTGGGCGGCAGCTGCTCGGTCAGCTCCGCCAGCCGGGGCGCGGAGAGGCCGGACTCCTCGACGATCCGGATCAGGGCGTCGAGGATCGGCTGCGGTCGTTCGACCTGGGTGACCACCTGAAGGGCCTGTCGCATGAGGGACGCCGGGTGCCGGACGATCAGCGCCCCGAAGCCCTCCCGGAGCACCGCTTCCCGTTTCGGGTGCGCGGCGGCGCGGGCGTACAGGGTCAGCAGATGGCGGATCCGGGCCGGGGAGGCGTCCACGAGCAGGCGTGCCGCGAGCTCGGGGGCCTCGCTCAGCTTCTGTCCGACGAACACCTCGACCAGCCGGTCCGGTTGGAGCATGTCCCAGGGGCCGTTGCCCGCCGCGGGATACACCGAGGCCATCCAGTCCCGCACCTTGGCACGCCGGTCCTGTGGCTGGTCGTGCAGACCGGGGACCAGACGGAGCAGGGCGTCGGCTTCCTCCCGGGCGACGGAACCGGCCAGAAAGGCCGTCGCGAGGGCGTCCGTGAGCGTGGTCATGGTGAGTGCGGGGTACAGACCGGCGGCCCGTGCCGTCGTCGTCCAGTACCTGCGTTCGTGCAGGAGGAACCGGTCCTCCGCTTCCGCCGCCGGCCTCTCGGGGCCGCCCGGGGGTGTCCCGGCCTGCGGTTCGGGGCCGGCCAGATCCAGCAGGTCGGCCAGGGCGGTCAGGTTGAGGGTCAGTGCCACGCCCGGCCCGGCGCCGTCCTCCCGGGGCTCGGAAAGCCGGCCCGCGAGGGCTTCCCAGTCGTGGCGCCGCCAGGCGGGCATCCGGCCGAGTGCGTGCGCGAAGGTCGTCACGGCGGTCCGGTAGAACTCGCCACGGCTGTCGGCGTCCGGGGCCAGTGGTTCCAACCGGGTGACATGGGCACTGCCCAGCATGGCTTCCGCCGTGCGCGACTCGGCCGACAGACCCTCCCACCAGTCGTCGCCGGTGCGGGCCAGCATCAGCAGCTTGACGGTGGCGCCTCGCCCGTGCCGTGTCAGCGCCTGCAGCAGAGCGGCGACCTGGGCGGTACGGGTCTCGGCGTAGTCGATCACGACGAGCAGCGGGCGCGCGGTGGCGGCGAGGGACGGCAGGCCGTCGTCCGGGGCGTCCCGGTCGAGCCACAGGGTGGCCCAGTTCCCGGCCAGTTCGTCGGTGAGCCGGATGGCGAGGCGCGTCTTGCCCTGTCCGCCGGGGCCGTGCACCAGCCAGGCCCCGAATCCGGGCCGCTCGGTCCACGCCCGCATCTGCTCCAGCAGCTTCGTGCGGCCGTGGAAGGGGACGACGGCCTCGCGGGCGGACAGCAGGCCCGCGGGAGAGGACGGCGGGGTGCGTGAGGTGACCGTGTGGGAGGGATCGCACAGGGCCTGCCACTCCACGGGCTCCAGCAGCGTGCGCACCGGAGTGTCCAGATGGGCTTCCAGGGCTTCGCGGAAACCGGCCCGGTGGAACAGCACATACGCCGGCACCGCTTCGAGCCTTGAGTGCCGCCATCCCCCGGAGTCGGAGCACACGACCCCCGTCAGCAGGTCTCCGCAGAAGAGCGCGGCACCCGAGAGCCCACCCCACGGCGACTCCTTGGCGGACCCGCCGCCCGACGGCGGCGACCCGTTCAGGGTGACCAGATGGCGGTTGGCGATCTGGTGGTCCCCCGGGCTCACCGTCCCGGTCGGTTGCAGGGTGTCGACGGCCGGACGGTCCCGCTGTGCGACGTCCGGCACCCCCCAGGCCTGGCACGGCGTTCCCGGGCTGTCCGTCACCAGGCGGCCCCAGCGGACGGGCCCGCCGGGCAGGTCGGGCCAGCAGGGATCGTCGAGTCTGACGAGCGCGGCGTCGTCCTTGCCGTCGGGCTCGCCCCGCCAGACCACCGTGCCGCGGCAGCGCTCCGGCCGTCCCGGCCGGAAGACGGTCACGCCCGCACCGGTCTCCGGCACGACGTGCGCGGAGGTCAGCACCAGGCCGGAGGCGATCACATAGCCCGACCCGTGCGACCGGTCGCCCTGCACTCCCAGGACCCGGCGACGCTCCATGAAGCGCTCCTCACATCAGCCACGAGGCAGGCGGGCGGACGGCCACGCGTCTCAGTCCGCGATGTGGTCCGAGAGGTCACCGGGTCCGTCGTGCCGTTGTCCCGAGCTGTGGATGAGCAGGTCGCCGCCGTCGGCGCGCCGGGGCGAGAGGGAGACCTTCACCCGGTGGACGCGTTGGTGGGACAGGCCCGCCTTGACGTCCGCGGACACCACCCAGGCCCGGAAGCCGGCCTTCGCCTCGGTGTCGGCCCGCAACTCGACGGCGAACTCGAGCTCGACGGAGTCGGCCCGGAAGGAGATCTCCCGCCCCGCGCCCTCGGTCGCCGCCGTCAGAAGCTCGTCCCGGATCGAAGCCACGGCCTTGCTGAGTTCGATGTCCACTCGTGCCCCCTTGCATCCCCTGGGCGACCACCCCCACGGAGTCACTCCATGGCCCCACAGGGTAGGGGGGTTTCGCCGGTCGTGCCCATGAAACGACGGGTTCGCCGTGGCCGGCTCAGGCCATCCAGAAGAAGACGGCCGTCATGCGCTTCTCCTCGAGCGTGGTGCCGGAGTAACCGGTGGCGCTGTGCACGAGGTTGGCGTTGTACAGCAGCAGACGGTTGTGCCGGTGGGGCACCCGTACGTCCTCCTCGAAGGCGTCCGGCGCGACGAACCGGGTGCCGAGGGCTTCCACGAGGTTGTTGTGCGGGGCCTGGACGACGTTGCCGCCGAGCCGCCCGCCCGGCAGGGACTGCCGGTAGAAGCTGGTGCCGCAGTCCTTGGGGACGGCCGGGTTGAGGTACAGCACGGCCGCGTACCGGCACAGCGCCCGTGAGTCGGAGTGCGGGCGCGGAGTGCTCTCCCCCGCGCCGACGACCTGGACGCAGTTGTGGTTGAGGGTGCCGCCGCCGGGGGCCTGCTGCACCCACAGTTTCCGCGCCCCCGTCGCCTTGCGCACCAGCCGCTCCACACGGTCGAGTTCACCGGGTTCGAGACCGGGCATGGTGCGCAGTCCGGGCCAGCTCTCCGAGGTGTAGGGGTGGCCCTTGACCCAGTCGTCCTTGGCGAGACAGCGCGCCCGGATCGCGGTGATGTCGGGCTCGGGGAAGACGTCGTCGATCACCCAGTAGTCCCGGCCCCTGGTGGGTTTGCGGTAGGGGAGGACCGGGAGCGTGGCGGCAGCCCTCGCGGGCTGATGGGGCCGCTGTGGCATGGACATGCAGCGAATCTAGGTCGAGGGATCCTCATGACTCGCCCTCCCGTTCGTCCGGACTCCTCCGTGAAGCGGTCAACCTTTCCCCCGGGCGGTCAACGGTTCGCCAACTGCCCATGGCGCCCCCCGCGTCGGCATTCGCGCGCTTTTGCGCGTTCTCGGCACGTCTTCCGCACGCCTTCCGCACGCCACGCACAGACCGACTCCCGGAATTGTGGCGTCCGTCACAGCCGGCGTGGGCTGCGGGTGCTGAAGTGACCCGATGATCGGTCTCGTGATCCGCGTGCTCCCCTTCTGGGTGCGCGAACCCCTGCTCGTCGTCTTCGGTGTCGTCTTCAGCGGCTTCCTCTTCTATGCGGCCGTCCGGGACGGCGAGTGGCAGATGGCCGCCATCGGCGCGGCCGTCGTCCTGTTCACCGCGATCCGCATGTACACCATCAACCGCGCCCTCCAGGAACGCCGCCAGACGAAGGCCATGGAGGGCGCGAAGCACGTCCAGCACGCCGAGGGCATCTAGGGCATCGCCCCGGAACACACCGTCACCTCGTCGCCCAGCGCTATCCGGCCCGCCCGGCGGACCTGGAAGTAGGCGCCGAAGGCGATGCCGCCCGCCTCCGCCCGGCGGTAGTCCGCCAGCGTGCGCAGGGGTTCCGGGCCGGCGCGGCGGCCGGTGCGCTGGTCGACCATGGTGATGGCGCAGCGGATCGTGTCCTCGGTGAAGGCCAGTTCGGCGCCGGCCACGGCGAGGCGGGCGGCGCGGTCCTCGGTGTGCGGGTCGTCCCAGCCGTCGACGACCAGATTGGGTCGGAAGCGGTTCATGGGGAGAGGGGCTGCTCCCCGGGCGGCGAGGCGGCGGTTCAGGGCGTCCAGGCTGGCGCGCGAGACGACGTGCAGACGGTGGGCGTTGCCCGCCGGCGGCCGGACGAGGGTGCTCGGGACGCCCAGGAACTCCGTGAGCCAGGCGTGCACGTCCGGGCCGGCCGCCCGGACCGGGTCCCGGCCCGGCGCGTGCAGCGTCACCTCGCCGTCGCTCGACTCCGGGGAGATCAGCGCCATCCGGGGGTCTCCCCACTGCCAGCGCAGCTCGCCCTTCTCGTCGGCGATCGCGTACGTGCGGTCGTACGGCAGACCGGTCGGCGTGAGCGCCGCCTCCGTGAGCGTCACCCCCGCGCATCCCTTCACCGGGTAGTACGTGATCTCCGACAGTCGTGCCGTGCTCATCCCCATGCCGCCATGCCCCCCAAGTCCCTGTCCCGTCTCACGTCGTGCCGCTTGGTGCCGCGTCGCCGCGTCCCGCCTCAGTCCGTCACCAGTGCCATGACGAAGCCGTCGTACCCCTTCTCGCCCACCGTCTGCACCGCCGTCGCGGTCAACTTCGGGTGCCGGGAGATCAGTTCGGTGAATGTGCGGACTCCCTGGACGCGCGGGTCGGTGCTCGCCGCGTCCGTGACCGCGCCCTCGCGCACCACGTTGTCGCCGACGATGACGCTGCCCGGCCGGGTCAGCCGCAGCGCCCACTCCAGGTAGAGCGGGTTCGAGGGCTTGTCCGCGTCGATGAAGACCAGGTCGAACGGCTCGGCCGGCCCGCCCCCCGGCCCCGGCTCGGCCGCCAGGAGCGGCAGCGTGTCCGACGCCTTGCCCACCCGCAGGTCCACGACGTCCCGCAGGCCCGCCCGCGCGATGTTCGCCGCCGCCGTCCGCGCGTGCCGTTCGTCCGCCTCCAGTGTCACCAGACGGCCGCCCTCGGGCAGGGCGCGGGCGAGCCAGAGGGTGCTGTAGCCGCCGAGGGTGCCGATCTCCAGGATCGTGCGGGCCCCCCGGATGCGGGCGATCAGATGCAGCAGCTTGCCCTGGTTGGGCGCGACCTGATGGGGCGGCAGACCCGCGGCCTCGCTGCCCGCGCCGGCCGCGAGCAACGCGTCGTCCTCCTCCACCAGCAGGTCGTTGAAGTAGGCGTCGACGGCGGTCCAGGTCTGCTGCACGGCGGGTCCCCTCTCGAACAGGTGAGTTCCTTATGGGAACTTACTAGTTCGGCCGGTGCACCGTCCATCAACTTTTCGGCGATCGGATGAGTCCGAACGGCTCCGCGCGCGTACTTCTCTTCGTCCGGGTCCCCACCGGGCGAAGACACGACGGCGGATTCCCCGACGGGCAGGAGGAACGGTGGCACTTTCGCGCAACATGATGGGAACTATTTTCGTGGGGGGCGCGCTGACCCTGACACTCAGCGCCCTCGCGTACCCGTCGATGCTCGGCCTGGACACCGTGTCGACCTCGGGTGACCGGATCATCGCCAACACCCAGTGGGGACCTCTGACCGAGAGCGACCGGGACTTCGTGGTGAAGGTCCGGGCCGCCGGGCTGTGGGAGTACCCGCTGGGCCAGATCGGACTCCAGAAGAGCCAGACCCCGGCCGTGCGCACCGCCAGCAACCACCTGATCGACGGTCACGGCGCGCTGGACACCAGCTGCCGCAAGATCGCGCCGATGCTGAACATCCAGCTGCCCAACGTGGCCAGCCCGCAGCAGGAGGGCTTCGTCACCCAGCTGAAGGCGGAGAGCGGCAAGCAGTTCGACACCGACTTCGCCAACATCCTGCGCATGACGCACGGCTCGATCTTCAACACGATCGCCAAGATCCGGTCCACGACGAAGAACACGCTCGTGCGCGCACTCGCCGACCAGGCCAACGACACCGTGCTGGACCACATCACGGTGATGGAGAAGACCGGTCTGGTCGACTTCGACACCACCCTGTTCAACCAGACGACGCCGCCCAAGCTGCCCCAGTCGGACATGACCCCCCCGGTCCCGCCGGCCGGCCAGCCCATGGTCGTCCTCAACCCGCCGCCGACCGCCACCTCCACCCCGCTGGACCTCAGTGGTGTCGTCAACGGCAACGCCCAGCCCGGCACCGGCCAGTAGCAGGCCCCTCGGCCCGCGCCGCCGGGGCGCTCACGCCAGCCAGACCGTCGTGTCCGGCGGCAGCGTTCCCGTGCCGCTGCCGTCCGGGGCCGGGGGCGCGCTGCTCAGCAGCACCTCCCCGGCCGGCAGCGGCACGGGCGTGTCCGACAGGTTCGCCACGCACCGCCAGCCGTCGGTGCGGGCGAACGCCAGCACGCCCGGAGCGGGATCCGGCTCCCAGGTGAGCTCCTCGCCGGCGAGCAGCTTGCGGCGCAGCCGCAGGGCCGTGCGGTAGAGCTCCAGGGTGGAGCCCTCGACCCCGTCCTGCGCCTCGACGGCGTACCGCGCGAAGGCGGGGGGCTGGGGCAGCCAGGCCCCCGCGGGCCCGAAGCCGTACGACGGCCCCGC
Organism: Streptomyces sp. NPDC020597; assembly: GCF_044335095.1. Lineage (NCBI taxonomy): Bacteria > Bacillati > Actinomycetota > Actinomycetes > Kitasatosporales > Streptomycetaceae > Streptomyces > Streptomyces sp. NPDC020597. The sequence goes on from NZ_JBIRUL010000004.1 coordinate 91,675, forward strand.
CGACGTCCAGGGCAACGGCACCCGGCACCCGTCGCGGCCCTTGCGGGTGTGCCCCGACTGCTCCCACACAGGGTCCTGGAGCACTTCCACGGGCAGGTCGGCCACCTCGGGCAGGCCCAGCTCCTCCCCCTGGTAGAGGTACGACGAACCCGGCAGCGCCAGCATCAGCAGCGTCGCCGCGCGGGCCCGGCGCAGGCCGGCCGTCTCGTCGACCTGCGGGGCGAGTCCGTCCGACAGGAGCCAGCCGCCGTCGTCCGTGCCGGGCGGGAGCATGAGGCGCGAGGCGTGGCGTACGACGTCGTGGTTGGAAAGGACCCAGGTCGCCGACGCGCCGACGGCCCGGGCGCCGGCCAGCGAGCCCGTGATGACCGCACGGATCGCCTCGGCGTCCCACACCGCCTGCAGGTACTCGAAGTTGAACGCCTGGTCGAGTTCGTCCGGGCGGGCGTACAGGGCGCGGCGGTCGCCCGGCACCCATGCCTCGGCGACGGCGGTGCGGGGCGGGGTGTACGCGTCGAGGACGCGCCGCCAGTCGCGGTAGATCTCGTGGACCTCGTCGCGGTCGAAGAAGGGGTGCGTGCCCGGAGCGAGCCGGGCGAGGCCCGCGTCGCCGCTGAGCTCCGGCGCGCCCAGGTCGCGCAGGGGCTCGGCGAGGTCCTTGGCGAGGGCGTGGGCCACGTCGACGCGGAAGCCGTCGACGCCCCGGTCGGACCAGAAGCGCAGCGTGGTGCGGAAGTCCTCACGGACCTCCTCGCGGTCCCAGTTCAGGTCGGGCTGCTCACGGGCGAACAGATGGAGGTACCACTGGCCGTCGGGGACGCGCTGCCATGCGCTGCCGCCGAACACGGACTGCCAGTCGGTGGGCGGGAGCACGCCGCCCGGGCCGCGGCCGTCGCGGAAGACGTAGCGGTCGCGGGCGGGCGCGCCGGGGCCTGCGTCCAGGGCCTCCTGGAACCAGGGGTGCCGGTGGGAGGTGTGGTTCGGCACGAGGTCGACGATCACCTTCAGGCCGAGCCGGTGGGCCTCGGCGGCGAGGGCGTCGAAGTCGGCCAGGGAGCCCAGGCGCGGATCGACGTTCCGGTGGTCGGCGACGTCGTAGCCGCCGTCGGCGAGCTCGGACGGGTAGAAGGGGGAGAGCCAGAGGGCGTCCACGCCGAGGGCGGCGAGATGGGGGAGCCGGCCGGTGACGCCCCGCAGGTCCCCGAGGCCGTCCCCGTCGGCGTCGGCGAAGCTGCGCGGATAGACCTGGTAGACGACGGCCTGCCGCCACCAGTCGGGTCGATGGGGGGAGAAATCGGTCATGCACGCAAGTCTGTCCACTGTGCCCGGAAAGTGAACGTCGGACTGTTCGGAACAGATCATTCCGTACGTGGGGAACAGGTGACGGAATCTTGAACTCACACGGGTTTGACGCAGGTTGACAGCGGTCCGGCATGCACACGACGATGGGTCCACGCTGTGGCCTCTGTGACACGTGTGGCCTTCGTGGCAGCTGTGACCGACGAGCCCGGCGGCCTTCTCCGCTGCTCCGCTGCTCTCCTGACGCCTTCCGCTGATGCCTTCGGCCTCTGATCCGGACCAGTCAGCCCGGCGACTCGCCAAGAACGGGATCCGTATGTCCATAGCGCGAACTGCCACCGTGCGCCGCCTGCTGGGGGCGGGCGCCGTGTCGCTCACCCTGTGCGCCGCCTCCGTCGCCGCCGCCTCCGTCGCCTTCGCGGGCACCGGGACGCCCGGCGGCGACGGCTGGAACTCCGGCGGACACTACCGTCCGGGGACGGGTGCGGGCACCGAGACGCAGACCGACCGCTGCCAGTTCTCGCTCGACGGAACGCACTTCTTCGACTCGGTGCGCGTCGACGACCAGAACCTCAAGCCGACCGAGGACGGCAAGATCCACGTCAACGTCCGCGCCGCCGGCGACGCGACGACGTGCACCGCCTCCCTGGCCTCCTACCTCGCCCACGGCTCCAGCTTCGCCACCTCCGGCGAGCAGGTCTTCGTCGACTTCGACACCGTGACGGTCAAGCCCGGCGGGTCCGAGAGCCTCGACATCGCCGTGCCCGACGCGGGCTGCTTCGCCCAGATCGACCTCTACCGCGGCGCGGTCAGGTTCGACGGCAAGCTCGACGCGAAGGACGGCTTCGTCCACGGCGACCTGCCGAAGGGGCCGAACCGCCCGGTCATCAAGGACAAGCTGATCGCGGCCTGGAACGGCGGCACGAAGGACTGCACGGTCACCGAGCAGCCGCCGCCGGTCACCCCGCCGTCGGGCAGTGCCTCCGGCAGCCCGTCCGGCAGCCCGTCGGGCACGCCGTCGAAGCCGTCGGACAGCGACACCACGTCGCCGTCCCCGTCGCCCTCCGACAGCGGCTCGCCGACCCCGTCCGCCTCCGAGTCGACCACCGCGCCCGCCCCGACGCCCAACGGCGGCGGCGGCGACCTCGCGGAGACCGGCGCGAGCAGCGACACGCCCCTGATCGCGGGCGGCGCGGCGGCCCTGCTGGCGGGTGGCGCGGCGATCGTCGTCGCCACGCGGCGCCGCAAGGCCACGCGCGCCTGACGCCAGGACCGGCGCCGGCCCCGAGCCGGCGCCGAGGCCGGGTGACACGGCGAGTGACGGGACGGCCGTACCGGATGACCGGGCGGCCGTTCCGCCGTTCCTAGACGCCCTCCACCGCGGTCAGCCACAGCTTCACGTAACGCTCCACGTCCACGTCCAACGCCACGTCCACGAGGGCCTGTTCGCGCACACCCTCGTGGATCTCGGACTCGCCGGGACGCGGCCTGCGGTCGACGACCGTCTGGCCGCGGGACGGACCGGGGGCGAGGGAGACCTCGACCGGGAGGAGCTCGGTGGTCAGGCCCGCCGGGTCGGCCACCGCGCAGAGCGCGCCCGCGTCCCCCAGGCCCCCGGTGGGCGTGGGATCGCCGGAGCTCGCCGGGTCACGGTGCGCGAGGAGTGCGCCCGCGAGCTTCAGTCGCGGCTCCGCGCTCGCCCGCAGCCGCGCCACGTCCGCCGCCGGGACCAGGACCCGCTGGAAGACGTCCAGGCCGTACATCGTGATCGGCACGCCCGCCGTCAGCAGGATCGCCGCCGCCTCCGGGTCGTGCCACACGTTGAACTCCGCGACCGGCGTGGCGTTCCCCGTGGTCACCGCACCGCCCATGAACACGATCCGCTCGATGTTGCGGGTCACCTCCGGATGGGTGCGCAGCAGCAGGGCGATGTTCGTGAGCGGCGCGGTGGGGACCAGGGTCACCGGGCGCGGGGAGGCCAGGATCTCGCGGCGCAGCAGGGTCACCGCGTCCACGTCGACCGGGCGGCGGGTGGGGGCGGGCAGGCCCAGGTCGCCCATGCCGTCCTGACCGTGCACGTGCGACGCCGTGCGGACGGGCTCGATGAGCGGGCGCTCGGCGCCCCGCGCGACCGGGATGTCCCCCGCGCCCGCATGCTCCAGCACGGTCAGCGTGTTGCGGACCACCCCGTCCACGTCGGTGTTCCCGGCCACACAGGTCACCGCCCGCACGTCCAGGCCGGGATGGCGTACGGCGAACAGCAGGGCGAGGGCGTCGTCGACGCCGGTGTCGCAGTCGATGATCACGGGAATGGGCTGCTCGGGCACTTCGCTCGCCTCGCTCGGCTCGGCCGACTCGTTCGCCTCGGTCACCAGGGACTCCTTCCGCACCACGGTCGTCCACGACCCTATGCGGGCGCGGGCTCACTCCCACAGCGCGGTACCGCGCGCCGCCGCCCGCTCGGCGATCCGCGCGACCAGGTCGCGGGCCGGCAGCTCACCGGGGCGGCGGCCGTCGCGCAACCGTAGTGCGACCCGCTCCGCACCTGCCTCCCGCTCCCCGATCACCGCCTGGTACGGCGCGAGCCGCGCCGCCCGCACCCGGGCCCCGAGGCTGCCCTGCTCGGGACCCGCGAGCTCCGCTCGCAGCCCGGCGGCCGACGCCCGGCCCACCAGCTCCTCCGCCGCGTCCCGCTGCGCCTGCGACACCGGCAGCACGACCAGCTGCACCGGCGCCAGCCAGACCGGGAACGCACCGCCGTGCTCCTCGATCAGGTGGGCGACGACCCGCTCCACACTGCCGACGACGCTGCGGTGCACCATCACCGGGCGGTGCTTCGCCCCGTCGGCGCCGACGTAGTGCAGGTCGAAGCGTTCGGGCTGGTGGAAGTCGATCTGCACGGTGGAGAGGGTCGCCTCGCGGCCGGCGCGGTCGGTGATCTGCACGTCGATCTTCGGCCCGTAGAAGGCGGCCTCGCCCTCTGCCTCCTCATAGGCGACGCCGGCGCCGTCCAGGACCTCCCTGAGCAGCGCGGTGGCCCGCCGCCACAGCTTCGGGTCGGCCACGTACTTGCCGCCCTCGCCGGGCAGCGAGAGCCGGTGCCGGGAGGCGCTGATGCCCAGGTCGGCGTAGGCGCGGGCGATCAGGGCGAGCGCCGCGCGGGCTTCGTCGACCGCCTGCTCCAGGGTGCAGAACACGTGCGCGTCGTTGAGCTGGATGGCCCGCACGCGGGTCAGTCCGCCCAGCACCCCGGACGGCTCGGAGCGGTACATGCCGCCCAACTCGGCGATACGCAGCGGGAGTTCGCGGTAGCTGCGGGAGCGGGAACGGTAGATGAGCGCATGGTGGGGGCAGAGACTGGGCCGCAGGACGACCTGCTCGGCCCCGAGCTCCATCGGCGGGAACATGTCCTCGCTGTAGTGCGCCCAGTGGCCGGAGATCTCGTACAGCTCGCGCTTGCCGAGTACCGGCGAGTACACGTGCCGGTACCCTGCGGCCCGTTCGGTCTCCCGGACGTACTCCTCCAGGGTGTGCCGGACGATCGCCCCGTCCGGCAGCCAGTACGGCAGACCCGCGCCGATCAGGGGGTCGGTGTCGAACAGCCCGAGTGCGCGGCCGAGGCGGCGGTGGTCCCGCTCGTGACCGGCGTCGGCGCCCTCGCCGTCCTCTTCCGGGCCGTGCCCCGGGGCGAGGCCCCGACCGGGAGCGGGGCCCTGACCGGAGGCGGAGTGGCGGCCGGGGGCGAGACCGTGGCCGGGGGCGGAGTGGTGGTCGTTCACGGATGGGGCTCCCTCGCTCGGGGCGGGGCGAGAGACCGGGAACGCGGAAGCCCCGGGGCGCTCACCCCGGGGCTTCGGACATCCAGTCATGGATCAGCGCGCCGGGACGGTCTCCGGCGTCGTCGTGCGGGACGGCTGGGCGCGCTTCACGCCGCCACCGTAGCGACGGCGCAGCACGGCACGCCATCCCTTTTCCCGCCCTCGCCCACCCGCCCGCACCAACGCCGGTAACCCGTACGGACCGCCGCGCTGGTCCCCCCGGCGCACCGGTGCTGACGTGGGAGAAAGCACCCCGGATCGCCCGGCGCCGGCATCGGCCCGGCGCCCGCGCCCACTCCTGGAGGCACCCCCGATGACCCGCCGCCCTCACCTGGCCTCCACGCTCCTCCTCACCGCCGCCACCGCCCTCACCTCCGGCTGCGCCACCCTCGGCCTGGAGCATCCGCCGACCGCCGCTCCGGCCACCCCCACCGTCGAGCGGTCGTCGGCCAAGCCGTCCGCGCCGGCCGCGTCGGCGGGACTGACCAAGGCGCAGGCGCAGGCCGCCCTCATCACCGAGCGGGACCTCGGCGCGCCCTGGACCGCGACCCGCGGCGCCGCGACCTGGCGGGACGGGATGCTCAAGGCGACGGCCTCACCGGCCGACTGCGGGCGGCTCCTCGACGACCTCTACGCCGACGAGCTGCTCGGCGGACCGGTCCGCGCGGTCGTCGCGCTCGACGACCCGGACTCCGGCGCGCAGCTGCGCTACCAGCTCACCGGCAGTCGCCCGGCGGACGTGGACCGCACGCTGGCCCGGTTGAGGACGCTGCCGCAGACGTGCGCCCGCTTCACCGCCAAGGCGGCCGACGGGGCGGTGCTGGACGTGCAGGTCTCCGAACTGCCCCTGCCGGAGGTGGGCGACGCCCGGCAGGGACTCCGGGTCACGGTGACGCGCTTGGCGGGCGCCGTGCCGAACGCCCCGGAGAACGCCGGACAGGACCCCGCACAGGACCCCGGACGGGAAGCCGCCGAGAACGGCGGCGATCCGACGGTCCTCACTCTGGACGTCGCCGCCGTACGGGCCGGCGAGGACGCCTTCGCCCTCACCAACGGCGGTCTCGGCGACGTCCCCAACGCCGCGACGCAGGCGGCCGTGCAGTTGGGCGTGAGCCGGCTGACGGACGTCAGAAAGCAGGGGCGGGTGCAGATCTGAGCGTGCGTGGGCGCCGTGGGCGCCGTGGGCGCTGCGCGGCGGTGCTCCCTCTCAGAAGTCCGGGTCGTCGAACCGCGTGCGGTGCTCGACCACGTCGTGCGCGAGTTCCAGCACCGTGCGGTCCCCCGCGAAGGCGTGCCCCCGCAGGAGCGCCAGCGCCTCGTCCGCGGGGACGCCGAGTTGCGCCATCAGCATGCCGACGGCCCGGTACACCTCACCGTGATCGGTGGCCAGCGGGCTGAGCCAGAGACCGGCGCCGTCCGGGCCGTCCTGCTCGTCCCGGGGCAGCGCCAGCAGCACCGCCGTCACGACGTCGGCCACCGCCCGGGCGGTGCGCACCTCCTCGGCCGCCAGCTCGCCGGGGACGTCACGGTAGAGGTCGAGCGTGCCCACGCACACCGCGCGGTCGCCCAGCGGCAGCGCGTACACCGACCGGACCCCGGCGGCCGCCGCCTGCTGCGCGAACACCGGCCAGCGGCCGGCGTCCCGGTCCGAGGTCAGGTCGGGAGCGGCGACCACGGCGCCGGTCTCCGCGGCCTCCAGACCCGGCCCGTCCCCCAGCGTGACCTCCATCTCCAGCACGTACGCCGCGCCCTTCCCGCTCGCCCCCAGCGGCACCGGCATGCCCTCGCCGCGCAGCGAGACGCTCGCGCCGCTCACGGGCAGCAGCTTCAGCACGGCGTCGCACAGCCGCTGCGGGACGTCCTGGGCGACGGCGTCGCCCGTCTCCCTGGCGATGACGTCGGCGACCCGGTCCCGCTCCCGGTCGGTCACGCCCGTCACCTCCGTCCGCCGTCCCGCCCGGCCGTCCGCGCGGCGCGGCTTCCGTCGGCCGAGTACCCCGGGCCCACCAGGGAAACCGGTGCTGCCGGGGCCGTCGGAAACCGGTGCTGCCGGGGCCGTCGGAAACCGGTGCCGCCGAGGCCGTCGCGCCGCGGGCGGGCGGCGCGGGGCGGGCGGCGCGGGGGCGGGACTGCCGGGGGAGGTCGCGTCGGGGGGCGGGGGCTACAGGGGAGGCTGTGCCGGGGCGGGTCCCAGCGTGGTCGTCCCGGGGGCCGTGCGGTGACCGAGACCCGTGCGGTACGCGTCGAGCGCCGCCTCCACCCGCCCCGTACGCCGCAGCAGGTCCCCCAGCATCCGGCACAGGTCGGCGAGGTCCCCGGCCGCGCCCGCACGCTCCAGCAGGCTGAGGGCGCGCACGTAGTGCTCCTCGGCCGCCTCCGTGTCGCGGGCGTCCTCGGCGATGATGCCGAGGAGGCGGTGGGCGCCGGCCGCGTGCACGGCGCCGCGTTCGGGGGACAGGTCGCCGAGCACCTCCCGCAACAGCGCGGCGGCCTCCTCCGACCTGCCCCGGCGGTGCAGCACGTCGGCCAGCTCCACGGCGACCTGACTGCTGTAGAGGACGGCGCGCTGCGCCGAGAGCATGGCCTGCGCCTGCCTCAACTCGTCCTCGGCACGCCCCATTTCACCGTTCTGGGCGTACACGTAGCCGCGCATCCAGTGACAGTTGGCGAGTTCGGTGCGCAGCTGGAGCTGGCGGTACAGCTCGGCCGCCTTGGCCAGCGAGGCGTCGGCCTCCGCGAGCCGCCCCTCGGCGAGCAGCGTGCGGGCCACCGAACGGTGCATCCGGGCGACCAGCGCGGGGTCGGCGACCTGCGGCGCGAGCGCCAGGGCGAACTCGGCCGCCTGCGCCGCACGGGCCGCCGCCCCCATGTCCATGTACGGGCCGATGACCGACGCGTACAGAAGCAGGAGCGCGTCCGGGTCGTGCAGCCCGCCCCGGTTGAGCTCGTCGAGTGTGGACTCCAACAGGTAGACCGCGTAACGCAGTTCGCCCGCCAGGTAGTGGGCGACGGCGCGGCCGCGCAGAGCGGGGACCCGCGCGGGCAGCGGGGCCCCGGCGAGACGGCTCTCCGCCCGCTCGAAGAAGTCGCGGGCCGCGTCCAGGTCTCCGGTGTCGATCCCGCACTCGCCGAGCCCGAGCAGCGCGCCGGCCTGCTCCTCGTCGAGCGCGTGCCGCTCCGCCTCCGCCAGCAGCGCGCGGTACTGCCGTGCCGCCTCCTCGGCCTCCCCGGTGGCCAGCAGGCGCCGGGCCTCGGTCAGCCGCAGCCGCAGATCGGTGACGAGGCGTGCGGGCCGGCCGGTCGCCAGTTCCTCGAAGTCGACGCCGAGCCGCTCGGCGAGGTGCCTGAGCGCCTCGTCGGAGGGCCGCACCCGGCCCGCCTCCAGCGTGGAGACATAGGCAGGGGTGTAGGTCGGCTCGGCCAGCTGGCGCTGGGTCAGTCCGCGCTCGACGCGCAACCGCTGCACCCGGCGTCCGACGACCTCGGGCTCGTCCCGCTCCATCACTCCCGGCTCCCCCAACCGACCTTGCGCCTCTTGCCGTTGGAGCATTCCAGCCCCTAGGTTAAACAGTGAGTTAAGCACGCTTAACCGCTTGCTGACGTGCGTATCGCAGTCGCCGACGTTGCGAGGTAGCCGTGTCCGGAAACCCCTCCGCGCGCCCTTCCGCACGCCCCACCGCGCCGTATGCGAGAGCACTCGCGGCGGCACTGGTGACCGTCACGGCACTGATCGCGGCCGCCAACGCGGGCCCGGCCGCCACCACCGACACGGTTCCGTCCTCGCCGACGGCCCAGCAGGACGCGGCCGGCCGCCGCTGACGCCGCGGGCCGGGCGGGTCCCGGCCGCAGCCGACGCACTCCTCCGACGCGCCCCGAAGCGGTCCGGGGGCGTGACGGAGTCGGGCGTCCCCGTCGGGCGGAGTCGTTGCGGTCGCCGTTCCCGGTCATGCCGTTCCGGCAGTCGCCGCCCTCCCTGCCGCCCGCTCCACCACAGTGATCAGCGCGGGCGCCGGTCAGTCCGCGCACACCTTCCGGTACGGCACGCCGGGCACGTACGTCCGCCACTGGGCTCTGGTCGGCCCGGCCCCTCCGGCCCGTGCGCACACGGTCTCGACCGCCCGCTCGGGGTCGATCGGGTACCGCTGCAGCGGCACGTGCGCGCTGCCCGCGTACACCGTGCCGCCGTCGGCGCCGAAGGCGACGGTGTCGATCCGCTCGCCGGACGTCGTCAGGGGTGAGCCCAGCGGCTGCTGCGTGGCGACGTCCCAGAGCTGCAGGCTGCCCGCCTCACCACCGACCGCCAGCGTCGTTCGGTCGGGGCTGATGGCGAGGGCGCTGACCGCTTCCGAGGTGTCGCCGAAGATCCCGTCGCCGATGTCGTCGGGGAGGGCGGGGAACACGTTGCGCAGGATGCCTGCGCGTTGGCGCAGCCGGCCGTCCCACAGTGCGACCCTTCCCGACTGGTCGCCTGCCGCCAGCAGCGAACCGTCGGGGGCGAAGGCAAGGGCGCCGATCCCCTCGCCCTGGACGAGGTCCCGGTCGCCGGCCTCACCCGCCGGCAGGTCGGCGACCTCGTTGTCGCCGACCAGGAGCCGGCCGTCCGGGCGGGCGGCCAGGTGATTGCTGGACAGGGCGGGGAGGACCGCCGCCCTGCGGTCGTGGGCCGTGTCCCAGAGCTCGTTGCTCAGCGTGCCGACGCCCTCGGCGTCGGCGGTGGAGAGGTGGGCGCGAGTGAGGTAGAGGGCGCGGGCGCCCGGGCCGAGGGTGAGGCTGACCACCGCACCGGTCGACGTCTGCGCGGCCAGGTTCAGGGTCGTGCGGACACGGGCCTCGGGGACGTCCCAGATCGTGAACGGCTGCCGGGACGTCTCGCTGCTGGAGGACGAGACGCCGTAGGCGAGTGCCCTGCCGTCGGGAGTGAACGCCAGCAGTGCGGAGGTGTCCTGCGGATACACCGGGAACGCGGGGTCGGTGGGCGCCGGGAACCGCGGCGAGGGCAGCGTGCGCAGCAGATGTCCGTCGACGGTGTCGCGCAGTTCGACGCGGTAGCGGCCGCCGGTGCGCCTCGCCGTGGCGAGGGTGCGGCCGTCGGGGCTGAGCAGCACCTTGTCCATCGGGGGCTCCTGCCAGGCGGTGGTCACGGCCGCGGAGACGTCCAGCGTGTGCACCGTGCCGCCCTCCAGGTAGCGCAGCACCGCACGCGAGGCGTCCCAGGCCAGGCCGCTGTACAGATGCTGGTTGTTCAGGGAGTGCCGGAACACCGGGGCCGCGACGCCCGGCCGCCACACCCTGATCTCCTGCGCGTCGGCGGTCGCCAGGAACCTCCCGTCCTCGCTGAAGGACACGCGCGTCACCCCGGTGTCCTGGAGGTCGGCCAGCTGCCGCCCCGACCGGACGTCCCAGACGAGCACCCCCGTCGGGGTCAGCGCGGCGAGCTGTCGCCGGCCGCCGAGCACCAGCAGCGCGCCCTCCCGGCCGCAGATCTCACCCGAACCTTCCCAGTGGCCGTGCACCGTGCGCCTTGCACGCAGGTCCCGTACCAGCGGCGGGCCTCCGCCGGTCGGGCAGGCCGCGACCAGCCCGCTGTCCGGGCTCGCCGCCACCACCGCGGTGTCGTCCGCCGCCGTCCGGAACAGCGTTCGGCCGTCCGCGATGGAGCGCACCTGCACCTCCGGGTCGTCCGAGTCGGACACGAGGTAACTGCTGCCGGAGAACTCCACGAGGGACGAGTCCGTCAGCAGGTCGCCGCGCCACCGCCCGGCAACCGTGTCCCACAGCCGCGCCCCGCCGTCCTCCAGGAGCGCCAGCAGTCGCCCGTCGGGGCTCGCTCCCACCACCTGGCTGTACTGCGGCAGCCGGCCGGACCCGGTCCGCCGGTGCCGTGCCACGTCCCAGGTCCGCCACTCGCGCCCCTCGACGCTGAGCAACGTACGCCCGGAGTCCGTGAGATACCGCGAAAGGCCGTCACCCGACGCCGGGTCGCCGAAGGTGTCGAGTTCCCGCTGGCCGAGCGAGCCCAGCAGCGCGCCGCGGGTCTCCGGAAGACGGGCCGTCCGCCAGGCGGCGACGCCGAGGATCTGCGCGGTGCGCGGGTCCGTGGTGCGCAGGGCGTCCGCGACGGAGGCGAGCCGCCGGGCCGCGTCCTCGGTGGCGCGGCGCTCGTTGTCCCGGCTCTGCGTCCAGGCTGACAGACCCGCCACCAGCGCCATCACGAGGACGGTCGACAGCACGCCCAGCGCGGTCCGCGCGCGGCGCGTCGCCCGGACGGCGTCCCGGCGTTCCGCGTCGCGGGCCGCGCACGCGGCGATCAGGAACTCCCGTTCCGTCGCGGTCAGGACGGGGTCCCGCGCGGGGTCCGGGAAGTGCTCCCCGGCGTGGTCGAGCCGGGCTCCCCGGTACAGGGCTCCGGGATCACGGTCGTGCTCCAGCCAGGTACGGGCGGCCTCGGTCAGGGCCCGGTGCCGGCGCAGACGCTCGCGATCCTGGTCGATCCAGCCCAGCAGTCGCGGCCAGCAGGTGATCAGCGCCTCGTGGGCGAGGTGGACGCCCTCCTCGTCGGCTGTCACCAGCCGGGCGCGGGCCAGCCGCTCCACCACGACCGGGACGTCGGGGTCCGCCCACTCGTCGAGTTCGGCGCGGGTGAGCGGGCGGCGGGTGTCGGGGGCTCCCCGGCCCGGCTCGATCATCCGCAGCAGCAGCTCCCGTGCGGCCCGTCGCCGGTCCGTGGTGAGCTGCCCGTACACCTCCTCCGCGCTGGCCGCGATCGCACCGCGCACCCCGCCCGTCGCTTCGTACGCGGCCAGCGTCAACATGCGGCCCTTGCGCCTGTGCCAGGTCTCCAGCAGGGCGTGCGAGAGCATCGGCAGGCCACCGGGCTGGTCGAGGACCTCTTCGACGATCTTCGTGGTCAGCTCCCGCTCCACCAGGTGCCCGACCGCCTGCGCCGGTCTGACCACCGCCTCGCGCAGTTCGTCGGCGGTCATCGGGCCGACCAGGAGTCCGGCGCCGCGCAGGGCGTCGGCCAGGTCGCGGTGCTCGGCGCAGCGGGCGTAGAAGTCGGCGCGTACGGAGATGAGGACCCTCAGCCGGCTGTCCGGGTCGCGGGCGGCGAGCAGCAGGCCGAGGAAGCGGGCCCGCTCGGCGCGGTCCCGGCAGAGGGTGAAGACCTCCTCGAACTGGTCGACCACCACCCAGCTCTCCGGCTCCCCCTCGGCGGGCGCCAGCAGATGGCCGTATCGCTGCGCGGGCCGGTCTCCCGGGGTGAGGACCCGCAGGACCGACGGCCGGCCCCGGGCCGCGATCTCCTCCCTGAGCCGCGGGATGAGCCCGGCCCGCAGAAGGGACGACTTACCGCTCCCGGACGCTCCGAACAACACCGCGAACCGGTGGTCGCACACCAGCCGGTTCACCTCCTCGACCAGCCGGTCCCGGCCGAAGAACAGCTCACGGTCGCCCGGCTCGAACCGGGTGAGCCCCCGGTACGGCGCCGCGTTCTCGTCCTGCGCACGTGCCGTTCCCGCCGCCTCGGCCTCGGCCTCCTTCCAGCGGGCCTCCCACTCCCCGGCATCCGCCCCGCACGCGCCCGCGTACCCGCGGACCACGGCGAGCGACGGCAGCCGCTCGCCGGCCGCCGCCTGTGACAACGTTGTCGCGGAGAACCCGGCCGCTTCGGCCATGGCCCGGTAGGACAGGCCGCCGGCCGCCCTGCGCAGTTCACGCAGCTCGTGGGCGAGTCGCTGAACGGGACCCGCCGACGGGTCCAGCGGTCTCTCGGGACGCCCCATGCGCTCGTACCTCCGTACACCTGACGAAAGCGACATCAGGAGCGATGACCATACGGCCCGTCCCGTAACACCCGGGTTGCGCCCAGGTGAACGAAAGGGAACGCCGGACGATCAGTCGCCTCCCCGGCCGAATTGATCGGCCTGGCCGACGAACATGCCAATCAACGTTCCGGTTGCGAGCGTCGGTGACGGAAACGCCGGACCACCGGCACCCCGAGCATCTGGAGAACAGCGCGATGTCCCGAATCAACCTCTTCCGCAAACTGCGCGCATCGACCGTCGTCCCGGCCGCCCTCGTCGGCGCCCTCGCCGTCACCGGGGTGAGCGGGCTCACGGCGGGGCACCAGGCGTCGTCGACCGGCGGACAGGTCCAGCTGGTCAACGAAACGGTGCCGACCGACGGCATGAGCTACGACCTGACGACGGGCGTCCACAAGGACCTCGCCCACCGGTACGACTCGATCATCCGCGACATCCGCGGCCGGGTCAGGGGCACCCCCCTCTACGGCGGCACCGTCCTCACCCGCAACCGGACCGACTACTTCCCGGTCACCCTGGCCATGGGCCGCAACCAGATCACGCTGGTGCTCGACGCGAGAAACCTGTACGTCGTCGGCTGGCGCAACGACGGCACGAACGTGTACTACCGGATGGGCGCGGGGCCCGCGACCTACGCCGGGGCGCATCCGGTGAACCTGTCCTGGCTCAACTACAGCAACATGGAGCAGAAGGCCGGCATCGGCCGGGACAGTCTCGGCATCTCCCTGAGCAGCATCCAGGGATCGATCAGCGACCTGGGCAACCTGCACTACCAAACGGCCGGACGGGACCAGGCCCGGGCCATGCTGATCCTCACCCAGGCCTTCGCCGAGGGCGCCCGCTTCGACTTCATCTCCTCCCGCGTCAGCGAGGCGATCAGGGGCGGCCACAGCTACTACCCGGGCACGACGTCGACGATCAGCTCCGACGGGTCGAGCAGCAGCAGGTTCAACGTGACGGGCATGGACTTCGAGAACAACTGGGGTGGCCTCTCCGACGCCCTCCAGGCCGCGACGCACAACCACACCGCCCCCCACTACCCGATCGGCGAGGGCTTCCTCTCGACGCTGGCGGCCATCGACGCCCAGCTGGCCGTGGCGCTCTGGCACAAGTTCTGACGACGCCGTGACGAGCCGCCCCCGGCGGGACACTTCCCCGTGCCCCCGGGGGCATCCCCCTCCCGCCCCGGGGTGCTTCCCCTGCCCCGCCGGGGGCTTCCTCGCGGCGTGCGTCGCGCGGGAGGCGCGACCGCGTTCCAGAAGACCATCGAGCGGTCCACGACCACGACCCGGACGACTGCCGCCCGGCCGACGACGCGAACACCCATGCCATCCGTTCGACCCGTACACGTACGGTCACCGACGGCTCCGGAGAGTTGATCGCCCTGGTGAAAGAGGGTGCCGATCAACTCTTCCGGTTGCCAGCCTCAGTCTCGTCACCCCGGATCCGCACGACTTGCGGACCCGCACCTCGCAACGGGAGTAACCGAGCATGTTCAAGACAACCGAGAAGACCACGATGTCCCGCGTCCGCAAGGCCGCCCTGGTCGCGGGCAGCGCCGCCGCCCTGGCCGTGGGCTTCGCGGGCAGCGCGTCCGCCCAGATCCTGCAGCCGCTGAGCGCGCAGGCCTCCGCGTTCCAGAGCAAGTACCAGCCGTTCTTCGACTACACGCAGAACAGCTGCTACCCGGCGACGGCCGTCGACGCGAACGGCCACGCCAACGGTGGTCTCGAGACGACCGGCACGACCGCCGGCGGCTGCCACACCGACCACCTCGGCCAGGCCAACACCTACGTCCGCACCGCCTGCGACGCCAACTGGTGCGCGTACATGTACGCCCTGTACTTCGAGAAGGACCAGGGCACGGGCGGCCTCACCGGTCACCGCCACGACTGGGAGAAGGCCGTGGTCTGGCAGAAGCGGGGCGCCGAGACGCCCTCGTACGTGTCCGTCTCCCAGCACAGCGGGTTCCAGACGAAGGCGTTCAAGCAGACCAACCACGACGGCAACCACGTCAGGGTCGTCTATCACCTGGACGGTGCGACGACCCACGACTTCGTCTTCGCCAACGCCGGACAGGTTCCGCAGGCCTGGGGCAACCACCAGTGGGACGCGCCCGACCTGATCGGCATGGACAAGATGAAGACGAAGTACCCGAAGGCCTTCAACAAGCTGTGGACCTTCGACTGGTCGGGCGACGACGCCGGCCAGGGCGCGACCGGCGCGAACTTCCCCCTCCAGGACTTCCAGGGCCACTTCTCGAGCGGCCTGAACACCGCCCGGAACAGCGTGAACAAGGCGTTCCCGAACGCCATCCCGTCCTTCAGGCCGAACCTCGCGCTCTGACGTCCGTCCCGCCCCGAACGCGGCCGCCGACGCACCGTTCTCCATTCGCGTCGGCGGCCGCGCGTCCCGGTCACCCCTGGGTCTGCAGTTCCCGCAACTGCTGCTGGACGTGGTCCAGCGCGCCCTCGCGCCGGCCCGGCACCCGGGCCCGCAGCTCCGCGATCGCCTGCCCCAGCGCCCGGGCCCGCGCCGCGTCGGGGATCCGCCCCCACTGGTGGTGCGCCCGGTCGGCCGCCGCCTCCACGGCGGGCGCGTCGACCGGCTGACCGGCCTCCAGCCGGGCGAAGGCGACCGTCATCCAGGTACGGCAGCTGCGCTCGGCGTCCCCCGCGAACATCGCCAGGTCCGCCCGCACCTCGGCCCAGTGCAGCGCCTCCTCGGAACCGGACCCGTACGACGCTGCCGCGGCCTGCTCCAGCCCGGCGGCGAGCACGTCGGCGTCGGCGTGCCGCCCGGACCGGACGGCGGTGGAGATGGCCGCGTGCGGATCGAGGTCGCGCCTCTCCCGCCCACCCCGGGACACCCCGCCCCCGGCGGCCCCCGGCGCGGGAACCCGGGACCGGGAGGTCACGGCCGTCGGCTGCGCGGGAGTCGGCTCCGCGGGAGTCGGCTCCGCGAGGACCAGACCCTCGGACGCGGCGGAGACGGGGACCCCGACACGCACGGCAGAGGCGGGAGCGGGGACGGGGGCAGGAACAGTGGCGGTGACGGGGATGGGGGCGGGGGTCACGGCCGGGGCCGCGTCGGAGATCCGCACCGGAGCCGCGTCGGCCGGTACCGCCGGTGCGGCAGAGGAGGGCACAGCCGGCACATCGGCGGGCACGGCCGAGACGGGGGCGGCCCCGGACGCGGAAGCGGCGGACGCGACCGCGTCGGCCGGCGGGCCGGAGACGGGGACGCCGGGCTCGCAGGTGCCGGCGGCCATTTCAGGGGCATCCGGCCCCACGGAGCCCACGGAGGAGCCGACGGGCACAACCGGGACGACGGGGACGACGGGGGCGGGGAGGACGGGGGAGCCGGCGGTTATGACGGATGCCGTCGGTGCGGCGGACGCGACGGGCGCGGCGGGGCCGCCGAGATCGGCAGGCTGGACGACGACGGCGACGGCGGGATCGCCGGGCGCGGCGGGGCCCGCGACGAGGGCGCCGTCAGGCGCGCCGGAGCCGCCCGCGGGGATGCCCGCGGCCGCGGGGACGGCAGTCGCCGGTGGCGAGAACGCGGGCCGGACGGGGACTCCCGCCGGCGCGGCGGACGTGGGCCGGACCGGGGCGACCAGGGTGAACGGGGCGACCGGGGCGACCGGGGCGACCGGCGCGGCTGAGCCGGGGAGCACCAGGTCGCCGACCTCGCCGTCCCCGGCGATCCGGGCCAGCGCCGCCTGGTGCAGCCGATCGAGCGCCGGACGGCCCCCGCTGCGCAGTATCGTCGCGACCGCCTTCATGTACGTCGGCGCGGCGACCTCCCGTCGGCCCGGCGGCGGCGCGATCCGCCCGTAGACGGCGGTCGCCTGCCCGCAGTCCAGCGGGTTGCCGCGCAGCCACTGCCAGGTCTCCGGATCCGCGCGCAGGTCGAGCACGGCCGTCGTGGAGCCGGGCGCGCGCAGCCGCAGCTCCTCCCGGAACCAGTGCCAGGGGAACCCGGTGTAGCGCACGGTGGAGGACGTCGTCCGGGCGAGCGCCAGGTGCGGCAGTCGCTGCCGCCGGTCGAGTTGCAGCTGACCCGCGACGAACAGGGTCAGCGGGCCGGGCGCGGCCGCGGCGGCCCGCAGCCGGGTCAGCACGGCCTGCGGCTCCAGCGGATCGGCCAGTTCGACGACGTTCGCGGTGTCGGCGCCGGCCAGCACGGGAGGCGGCACGGCCGCCAGCACGGGGAGCACCGAGGCCGCGTCGACCAGACACCCCTTGCCCCTGGGCGAGGCCGCGAGCAGCAGCACGGTTCCGGGCATGGTCCCCTCCCGCATGTCCCCTCCCCTGTCGATCACGTACCTCAGCACCGTAACCGCTGCTGCTGCAAAGGGGAGCCTCAGGCCTGCAAACCTCCCCTTACGGGGCCTTCGTCGCCCTTCGCGGACCGCGGACCGGGCGCGCCGTCGCCGGACTTCCGCACGCAATACGCGCATCCGACTTGCCACCGCCCCCGCCCAGGTGTGCCCTGGAAGGCAGGGGCGAGGAGAGAGGAGTCCTCTCATGGCTCATGCGGTACCCGCGTCAGGCGTACGGACCCTGTCGGCACCGACCCGTATCCCCGACGTCTTCAGTGAACGGACCCACCGGGCCGCGGAGTGGACCACAGCCGTCGGGCTGGGCCTCGTCTACGGCTACTGGGTCGCGGCCAACAACCGCGCCGGAGGCCCCATCACCGGCTGGAACCTGCTGCTCGGCTTCGTGAGCGCGTTCGCGTTCGCGGTGCTCTGGCTGGGCGTGCACGCCGTCGCCCCGCGGCTGCGGCGCGAACTGCACGCCGGGCTGTGGGCGGTGTTCGCAGGCTGCGCCTTCGGCTTCATGTACAGCGAGACCGGCGCGAGCGTGCTGCGGTCGACCGGCTGGGCGCTGGCGGTGGCGGCGTCCACCTTCGCGGCGCTGTTCTTCCGCTTCTACACGCGTGAGGACGCGGACGGAAACCGCATCCGCTAGGCCCCCAGGAGGGACGCATCCGCACCCGGGCCCCGGCGGTGTTCCGCCGGGGCCCGGGTCTTCCCTCATCCCTCCACTCACCGGCCGGCCGGTACCCACTCCCAGCCGTCCGACGAGGCCTGTGACGTCCCGGAGACGCTGAAGCTCCATGTGCCGGAGAAGCTGAACGACCCGGAGCCGGACACGCCGAACGAGCTGTCGGTGAACGGGTCGTCCCAGTTCGTCCAGTCGCCGTCCTTCCACCGCGGGCACGGGTCGGCGCAGTCGGGCACGTGTGCGCGGCCGACGTCCACGAAGGCGGCGCTCGCCCAGCCCTGGGCGCCGTAGAGCCAGTACCAGTCCGGGTTGCCGTTCACGCTCTGGCCCTTGACCCTGCACTGCACCAGGTCATGGCTGCCGGGCGCGAGCGCCGCGACGACCGGCGCGTGCGTCGTGGGTTCCTGTCGCACGTTCAGCTCGGTGCGGGAGACGACGGTGCCGCGGATCGCGTCGCCGCCGCCACTGGCGGGCACGGCAGACACGGCAGGCACGGCCGACGCAACAGGCGCGGCAGGCACGGCAGGCGCGGCGGTGGCGCCGCTCGCCGCGACGGCGAGGGAGCCGCCGGCGAGCAGGGCCGCGGCCAGGGTCCTCAGGGCCACAGTGGTGCGCATGATCGGCCTCCTTCTCCCCAGAACCAGGAAACACCCGTTCGGGGGAACCCTCCACCGGAAGGCGTGACCGGGACGCCACCCGTACGGCCGTCATGGGCTCGCGCTCCCCGTCCCGGGCCCGTTGCCTGGAGACGTGTCCCGAAGCCTGCGGACCGCTCTCTCGGCCGCCCTCATCGCCCTGTGCTGCCTGCTGGTGCCGTTCGGCGCGCTCGCGGCGTGGGCCGCGTACGGCCTCACCGACACGCGCAGCTACGTCACCGCGATGGCGCCGCTCGCCTCCGACCCCGACGTGCGGGACGCCGTCGCCGACACGGTGGGCGACGGAGTGGCGCGCGAGGCCGGGATGAACCCGCTGTTCCTGCGCGACGCGTTCCGCTCGTTCACCGCGACCCGCGCCTACCGCACCGCGTGGGACGCGGGCAACGAGGCGGCCCACACCGCGGTCATGCGGGCGCTCCAGGACGACCGGGCCGGCCGCGACGGACGTCCCGTCACCGTGGACCTGGCGACCGTCACCACTCCCCTCAAACAGCAGCTGACGGTGGATCACGTGCCGTTCGCAGCACGCATCCCCATCCATCACACGCAGGTGGCGCTGCTCCCGTCCGACGACCTCGCCGCACTCCGGAAGGGCTACCACGTGCTCGACGTCGCAGGTTTCTGGCTGCCCCTGGCGGCCGTCGTGTTCGGGGTGGCGGGCGTCGCGGTGGCGGCCTGCCGCCGCCGGGCGGTCACGGCGACCGCCCTCGGCACCGCGCTCGGCGGCGCGTTCCTCGGCCTCGCGGTCGCCCTCGGCCGCCGTCTGACCCTCGACGACCTCCCCGACGAGGCGCACCGGCCGGCCGCGGGCGCGGTCTACGACGCCCTCACCGCCAGCCTGCGCACGGCCTCCTGGCTGCTGCTGGCCCTGGGCCTGACGGTGGCCGCCGCCACCTGGCTCAGCCGCCCCGGCGCACCCCTGGCCCGTCTCCTGCGGCACCGGCGTCACCCCGCGGCCCCCGCCGCGGCGCCGGCCCCGGCGCCCCCTCCGGAGCCGACCGGCGTCAGGGCCTGACCGGCGACGGTCGAACCGCCGGCCGGGGCGCACGCGTCCGCGTCGGTCCGGCTCAGCCCACCCCGCTCGCCGCGGGTCCGCCCGCCGCTACGCCGGCCAGCACCCGCAGCGCCCGGGCGAGTTCCCGCTCCGGGGCCGAGGCGAGCCCGAGCCGGACGGCGTCCGGGGTGCGGTGCGGGTCCACGGCGAAGGCGGAGCCGGGGGTGACGGCGATCCCGTGGGCGGCGGCCGCGGCCGTGAAGGTCTCGGCGCGCCACGGCGCGGGCAGCTCCCACCAGGCGTAATAGGCGCGCGGATCGGTGCGGACGGCGAACCCGTCGAGGTGTTCGGCGAGGATCGCCTGCCGGCGTGCGGCGTCCGCCCGCTTCCCCTCGACGAGCCGCCGCACCACGCCCTCCTGCGTCCACCGCGTCGCCGCCTCCACGGCGAACCGGCCCGCACTCCACCCGCCCGACCGGACGGCGGCCGCCACCTCCCGGGTCCGGTGCTCCGGCACGACCAGGAAGCCGACGGCCAGGCCCGGCGCGACCCGTTTGGAGAGCCCGTCCACCACGTGGACCAGCCCGGGGGCGTGGACGGCGAGCGGCACGGCGTCCGGATGCAGAAACGACCAGATGCGGTCCTCGACGACGGGCAGCCCCAACCCGACCGCGAGCAGCCCGAGTTCGCGTCTGCGGTCCTCGCCGGTGATCGCGGACGTCGGGTTGTGCAGCGTCGGCTGGAGGTAGAGGGCGCAGAGGGGGGCCGCGCGGTGGGCGGCGGCGATCGCGTCGGGCCGCACGCCTTCCGCGTCGCCGGCGAGCGGCACAAGCACCACGCCCAGTCGCGCGGCGATCTCCTTGACCAGCGGATACGTCAGCTCCTCCACCCCGACCCGGCCGCCCGGCCGGACCAGCGAGGCCAGCGCGGCGGCGATGGCCTGGCGCGCGTTGCCCGTGAAGAGGAACCGTTCCGGCTCCGGCCGCCAGCCGGGGACGGCGAGCAGCCCGGCGGCGGCCTCGCGCGCGGCCGGCGTGCCGTCGGCGGCGCCCGGCCGCAGGGCCTCGGTCAGCACGTCCGGCCGCAGCAGCGGTGCCAGCACCGGGGCCAGCAGCTCCGACTGGCCTGCCGCGCAAGGGTAGTTGAGTTCGAGGTTGACGGGTGCGGCCGTGGCCGTCTCCACCAGCGCCCGCCCCTGTGCGGCGGGCGGCGCGGCCCGCACGAAGGTGCCCCGTCCCACCTCGCCCACCACGAGCCCGCGCCGCACGAGTTCGCCGTACACCCGCCCGGCCGTCGACGGCGCGATGCGGTGCCGTCGGGCGAACCACCGCTGCGGGGGCAGCCGTTGGCCGGGACGCAGCCGTCCGGCGGCGATGTCGTCGGCGATGCGGTCGGCGATCGACCGGAAGTCGGCCATCGGAACACGGACCTTCCTCGAGGGGCGCCCACGACGCCGCCGTCACGGGCCGGTGCCGTGGGCATGGGCCGGTGCCGTGGGCACGGGCTCCCGGGCTCCCCTGGGGCACGGGCCGGCGCCGTCGCCTCATTGCACCGAGAGCAAAGATCTTATTGCACCGAGCTGCGCGGCCGCCCTACCGTCACCGCATGGCACCCTTCCTCGCATACGGGGACGAAGGCGCGCAGACAACCCAGGCGCTCCCCCTCGTCCTCGTCCACGGCCACCCCTTCGACCGCACCATGTGGGCTCCGCAGATCCACGCCTTCTCCGTCTCCCGCCGGGTGATCGCCCCCGACCTGCGCGGCTACGGGGCGTCCCCGGTGACCCCCGGCGTCACCCCGCTCTCCCGCTTCGCCGAGGACCTGGAGGAACTGCTCGACGAACTGAAGGCGGAGGCGTTCGTCCTGGCCGGTCTGTCGATGGGCGGCCAGATCGCGATGGAATGCTTCGCCCGCTTCGGCGACCGCGTCCGCGGCCTGGTCCTCGCCGACACCACCCCGGCCCCGGAGACCCCCGCCGGCCGGACGGCGCGCAACGACATGGCGGACCGTCTGCTCGCCGAGGGCATGGGCGGCTACGCCGACGAGGTGCTGGAGAAGATGGTCGCGCCCACCGCGCACCCCGAGGTCAAGGCGCACGTCCACCGCATGATGACGTCCACCGACCCGGAGGGCGCCGCGGCGGCCCTGCGCGGCCGGGCCGAACGCCCCGACTACCGGCCCCTGCTGACCCGCGTCGCCGTCCCCGCCCTGGTCGTGGTCGGCGAGGACGACGCGTACACGCCGGTCCCGGACGCGGAGGCGATGCACGCCCTGCTCCCGCACTCCGTGCTGCACGTCGTCGGAGGCGCCGCCCACCTGCCGAACCTGGAACGGCCGGCGGAGTTCAACGAGGTCCTGGCACGGTTCCTGGCGACCGTGCAGCCGTAGGACGATGACGGGCGCCGCCACCCGTCACCCGGGGACCCGCCTGCCCCCTGCGGGCCCGCCCGCCGCCGCGGGCCTCTGCCCCGGGCGGTGACTCCGCGCCGTTCTCCGCCTTGACCTGCGCGCCCATAATGAGCGCATGTCCCGCGAGTTCCCCATCGGCCTCACCCCTCCCGACTGGCTGGTGCGGAACCTCCAGCCGCAGCGGGCCTCGCCCGTCAACCGGCCCGCCGTCGCCCGCGCCGCGCTCGCGATGACGCTGCCGCTGGCGGTGGGCCTCGCCGTGGGACAGCCCCAGTACGGGGCGCTCGCCTCCATGGGCGCCCTCTCCGGAGTCATCGGCGACACCGCCGACGCCTACCGCATGCGGATCCTGAACATCGCGGTCCCCCAGCTGTTCGGCGCGGTCGGCGTGACCCTGGGATCCGCCGTGTACGGGCTCGGCTGGCCGGCGGTGGCCACCGTCACCGGCGTCGCCCTGGTCTCCGGGATGATCTCGACGATCGGGGCCGTGGCGTCCGTGTCCGGACTGCTGCTCCTGCTCAACTGCGTCGTCGGGGCCGGGCTGCCCATGCCCGGCCCCTGGTGGCTGGCGCCCCTGCTGATGACCGGCGGCGGACTGCTCGTGCTCCTGCTCGCCCTGCTGGCCTGGCCGCTGCGCTCCGGGGTCCCCGAGCGCAGCGCGGTCGCCGCCGCGTACCGCACGGTCGCCGACCTGCTGGCGGCCTGCGGCAGCGACGTCCCCGACGCCTACGAGGACGCCCGGCACACCGTCACCCAGTCGCTGAACCAGTCGTACGACCTCATCCTGGCCCGCCGCACCCGTCACCACGGTCGCAGCCCCGAACTGACGCGACTGGTAGCCCAGCTGAACGCCGTCACCCCGGTCGTGGAGGCGGCTCCCGCGGCCCACCTGGCCGGCCGCCCGCTGCCCAGGGAGGTCCCCGAGGCGGTGCTGCACCTCGCGCGGGCGGTGGAGACCGGCTTCACCGGCCCGATAGACCTGCGGCTGCCCGCCCCCGCCTCGGAGACCTCGCGTGCCGTCGACCACGCCCTGCGGCACGCCGCCGAGGTGGTCGCCGCCCCCGACGCCGAACCCGGCGCCCCGGGCGCCGGCGCGGCGGACGACCGGCTCGGCCGTCCGGCGGGGCTGCGGGCACGGGCCGCCCACGCCGCCCGGGACGTCGCCCTGTCCGCCGCGTCCTGGCGCTACGGCCTGCGGCTCGCCCTGTGCATCGGGCTGGCCCAGGTCCTCGTCTCCACGGTCCCGGTGGCCCGCTCCTACTGGGTCGCCCTCACCATCACCTTCGTCCTGAAGCCGGACTTCGGCTCGGTCTTCTCCCGCGCGCTGCTGCGGGCGCTGGGCACGGTGGCCGGACTGGTGGTCGCGGCGGCCGTGCTCTCGCAGGTGCCGAGGGGGTGGTGGGACGTGCCGGTGATGCTCGTGCTCGCCCCGCTCATCCCCGCGCTCACCCCTCGCGGCTACGGCTACCAGACGGCCGCGATCACCCCGGTGATCCTGCTCCTGTCGGACACCCTCAACCACCAGGGAGCCGCACTGCTGCTGCCCCGCCTGGCGGACTCCCTGATCGGCTGCGGCATCGCGCTCGTCGCGGGTTACCTGCTCTGGCCGGAGAGCTGGCACACCAGGGTCGGCGACAAACTGGCCGACGCGGTCGCCGACACCGCCCGGTACGCGGACGCGGCCTTCGGGCCCGACGTCGACCCCGCCGCCCGCGCCCGCATGCGCCGCCGCCTCTACCGCGACCTGTCGGTCGTCCGCACGGAGTTCCAGCGCGCGCTGACCGAGCCGCCGCCGACCGGACGCCGGGCGGCCGCCTGGTGGCCGCTGGTCGTGGCGGTGGAGCGGATCGTGGACGCGACGACCGCGGCCCGGGTCCGCGTGAAGCACGGGGCCGAACCGCCGTCGGCGCAGGAGGTCGCCCGGGTCACGCTGCAGCTGGACGAGCTGGCCGAGGGCCTGCGGGACACGGAGGTCCTGTATCCCGTCCGCACCGACCTCACCGGACCGGCGGACAGCGTGCTGCAGCCCCTGCGCCAGGAGATCGCGGCGGCACGGGCCATCGCCTCACCCACCGCATGAGGCCCGCACGGCGGGCTTTCGAGGCGGTGTTGACACACCCGTGTTCCGCACACTCACCCCTGCCCAAGATCACCGCCAGGGGCCGCTAACCTTACGTGTCCGTCCTGGCCAGGGATCGACGGCTACAACTCATGCGAAGGGTTGCGCAAATGGGCATTCTCACTCTCCTGCGGAATGCATTCGGCAGGTCCCGCAAGGGGCGCACGGCCGAGGCAGAGGGTGCGGAACAAGTTCCTTCGCAGGAACAGACCGCCGCCGCGGAGCCGTCCGCGCCGACGTCGACACCGACGCGGGTGCAGGAACCGGCACTCCCCTCCCCCTCTCCCGAGCCCACTCCGACGGCCCAGGTCCCGGAGCCCCGCACGGAGTCCCCGAACGAACACGACCTGGTGGCGGCGGCCTTCGACAACGTCACGGTCCCCAAGCCGACGAGGTCCGAGGAGAACACGGCCGCCGAGCCGGAGGCGTCCACCGCCCCCGGAGCGCCGACCGAGACCTCCCCCACCGCCGACGCCGAGCCCGAAGCCACGGCCACGCCGCAGGCCCCCGCCGAGCCCGACACCGACGACCCGGCGGAACCGGAAGCGACCGCCACCGCCGACGCCGAGCCCGAGACCGACGCGTCCACCGAGGTCGCCGAAACCCCGGCGGAGCCGACGGCGGACGTCGCGGCGAACGCCGAGCCGGAGGCCGCGGCCGAGACGGAGCCGCAGACGGCGGCCGACGAAGCCGCGGACACGGCCGACGCGGACGCACCCACCGAGGAGCCCGAGGCGACGACCCCGGTCATCGAGGCGGAGGCCGAGGTGGAAGCCGAGGCTGAGGTGGAAGCCGAGGCCACCGCCGCCGAACCCGAGGCGGAGGTGGACACGCCCGCCGAACCCGAGGCGGAGGTGGACACGCCCGCCGAGCCCGAGGCGGCGACGCCGGCCACCGCAGACGACACCGAGGCCGAGCCGCAGGCCGACGCCACCGCCGAGGCACCGGCCGAGGCGGACGCACCCGCCGAGGAGCCTTCGGCGGACGCCGCCGATGAGCCCGAGGCGAAGGTGGAGGCCGAGTCGAAGGCCGAGGCCACCGCCGAGGAGCCCTCGCCCGAGGCGGAGCCGACGGCCGAAGAGGTGCCCGCGCCCGAGGTGCCCGCCGAGCCGGAGGCAGTGGCGGACGAGCCCGCCGCCGAGGTCCCGGCTGAGCCGGAGCCGGAGGCCGCCGAGGGCGGTCCCGCCGAGGAGCCGACCGCGGACGCGGCACCGCAGCAGGACGCCGAGCCGGAGGCGGAGGCCGAGCCGGAGGCGGAGCCGGCACCCGAACCCGCCGCGGCGGCAGCCGAGCCCGCACCCGCGGCCGCCGACGGCGAGGACGCCCCGCAGGGGCCACCCGCACCCGACGACGAGAGCCGCACGGGTGGTGCGGGTGGGAACGACGAGGCCGACGCCGAAGGCGAGGCTGAGCCCCGCGCCGCGGTACCCGCAACCCTCCGCACCGCGTACACCGCCGCAGCCACCGCCCTCGGCAACGCCGGCCTCGCCGACGCCCGGGCCAAGGTCTACCTCGTGCTGGACCGCTCCGCGAGCATGCGCGCCTACTACAAGGACGGCTCCGCCCAGGCCCTCGCCGAGCAGACCCTCGCCCTCGCGGCCTACCTGGACCCGGCGGTCACGGTCCCCGTGGTCTTCTTCTCCACGGAGCTCGACGGCACCGGCGAGCTGACCCTCGCCGAGCACGAGAACAAGATCGACGAGCTGCACGCCGGCCTCGGCCGCATGGGCCGTACCAGCTACCACGCGGCCGTGGAGGAAGTCCTCGCCCGCCACGGGAAGGAAGCCCCGGGCACCCCCGCCCTGGTGGTGTTCCAGACGGACGGCGCCCCGGACGCGAAGACCCCGGCCACCCAGGCCCTCACGGACGCCGCGCAGAACCACCCGGCCGTCTTCTTCTCCTTCGTCGCGTTCGGTGAGCACGACAACAAGGCCTTCGACTACCTCCGCAAGCTGAAGACCCCGAACACGTCCTTCTTCCACGCGGGCCCGACCCCGCGCGAGCTGACGGACGCCGAGCTGTACGAGGGCGTCCTGGCCGCCTGGCGCCCCTGACCCGCCCGACGGCCCGCCCGACCGGGGCCGTCGCCCTGTCCGTACCCCCGGCCGCCCGCTTCCCACCCCGTAAAACGGGAGGCGGGCGGCCCACCCGTGTCGGCTACGATTTCAAGTTCAAGGCCCATAAGAGGACCGCCGAAGAACGACCGACTGGGAGCAGCCTCCGATGGCTCGACACCTCATCACCAGCGCCCTTCCGTACATCAACGGAATCAAGCACCTGGGCAACATGGTGGGGTCCATGCTCCCGGCGGACGTGTACGCCCGGTACCTCCGCCAGCGCGGCCACGACGTCCTCTACATCTGCGCGACGGACGAGCACGGCACCCCCGCCGAGCTGGCCGCCAAGGAGCAGGGCCTCCCGGTCGCCGACTTCTGCGCGCAGGCGCACGACGCCCAGAAGGCGGTCTACGACGGCTTCGCGCTGGCCTTCGACTACTTCGGTCGCAGCTCCTCCCCGCAGAACGTCGAGATCACCCAGCACTTCGCCCGCCGCCTCAACGAGAACGGGTTCATCGAGGAGCGGGCGATCCGCCAGGTGTACAGCCCGGCCGACGGCCGCTTCCTCCCGGACCGCTACGTCGAGGGCACCTGTCCGCACTGCGGCTACGACAAGGCCCGCGGCGACCAGTGCGAGAACTGCACCCGCGTCCTGGACCCGACGGACCTGATCGACCCGCGCTCGGCGATCTCCGGCTCCACGGACCTCGAGGTCCGTGAGACGAAGCACCTGTTCCTCCTGCAGTCCAAGCTGCAGCACGAGGTCGAGGAGTGGGTCTCCCGTCACGAGGCCGACTGGCCCCAGCTGGCCTCCTCCATCGCCCGCAAGTGGCTGACCGAGGGCCTGCACGACCGCGCCATCACCCGCGACCTGGACTGGGGCGTGCCGGTCCCGGCCGACACGTGGCCGGAGCTGGCCGCCGAGGGCAAGGTCTTCTACGTCTGGTTCGACGCCCCGATCGAGTACATCGCCGCGACGAAGGAGTGGTCGGACGCCGCCCCCGCCGGTGAGACCCGCGACTGGAAGTCGTGGTGGTACGAGGCCGACGGCGGCGAGAACCCGGTCCGCTACACGGAGTTCATGGCCAAGGACAACGTCCCGTTCCACACGGTGATGTTCCCGGCCACCGAGCTGGGCGTGCGCGAGCCGTGGAAGAAGGTCGACTACGTCAAGGCCTTCAACTGGCTGACGTACTACGGCGGCAAGTTCTCCACGTCCCAGAAGCGCGGCGTCTTCACCGACCAGGCGCTGGACGTCCTCCCGGCCGACTACTGGCGCTACTTCCTGATCGCCAACGCCCCCGAGTCGGACGACTCCTCCTTCACCTGGGAGCACTTCACTGCCACGGTGAACAAGGACCTGGCCGACACCCTGGGCAACTTCGTCAACCGCGTCCTGTCCTTCTCCAAGAAGCGCTTCGGCGACGAGGTCCCGGCGGGCAACGCGCCCGGCGAGGCGGAGACGAGGCTCGGGGAGCAGATCGCCGAGCTGCTCGCCGAGTACGAGTCGCAGATGGAGTCGCTCCAGTTCCGCAAGGCGGCCGCAGCGCTGCGCGCGCTGTGGTCGGCGGGCAACTCCTACCTCGAGGAGAAGGCCCCGTGGCTGGAGATCAAGACGGACAAGGACGGCGCGGCCCTCACGCTGCGCACGGCGATGAACCTGATCCATCTCTACGCGGTGGTCTCCGAGCCGTTCATCCCGGCGACGGCGAAGATCATGCGTGAGGCGTTCTCGCTGTCCGACGACACCGCGACCTGGGTCACGTCGGACGAGGCGAAGGCCCTCGCCTCCGTCCCCGCCGGCACCCCCTTCACCGTCCCGCCGGTCCTGTTCGCCAAGCTCCAGGACGAGGACCTGGCGGCGTACAAGGAGCGCTTCGGCGGCACCGAGGAGTGACGCGCCGCGCCCGGGGAGGGACGTGCCGCGTCCCTCCCCGGGCGTCCGCAGGAGAAGCCACAACGGAGAAGATGTAGAGGAAAAGGCGAAGAGGTTCCCCCCTCTTCGGCATGTTCTCGCCAAGCCGTATGGTTTCCGCCATGGCAGTCCCCGAGGTCATTCCGATCGCCTACCAGCCGAGGCACCGCACCGAGTCCATCGGCCGGTACGCGGACGGTCAGTTCCTCGCGTCGGTCACGTACGCCTTCCCCCAGGGCTTCCGGCTCGACGACGGCTGGGAAGAGTACAAACGCCTCTACACCGTGCTGCACACCTTCGACGCCGAGGGCCGCTACCGCGACTCGGACATCTGGTGCGCCGGCACGTGGGCCGAGCAGCAGCGCAACCCGCACGGCGACGACTCGGTCCTCACCCGCGCCCGCGTCCGCCTGGCCACCCTGCTGCGCAGCCTGCCCCGCCGCTCCTACACGGACATCGCCGTCCGCCCCTTCCACCTCACGTACGAGAACGTCCTGTTCGGCCTCGTCATCCGCGAGGACAAGGACGACGACGGCGAGCCGGAGACCTGGGCGGAGCTCTACCCGGACCGCCTCGCCTTCGCCGCCCCCTGGGACGGCACGTACGACACCTGACCGCCCCCGCGAGCCGATTCCCCTCAGCCCTCCGACGCGTGCGCCACGAAGTTCGCCCATGCGCCCGGCGTGAGCGCCAGGCGAGGCCCTTCGACGTTCTTGGAGTCGCGGACATGGACGGTGCCGGGAGCCAGGGCGATCTCAACGCAGGAGTTGCCGTCCGTGCCGCTGCTGTAGCTGCTCTTGAACCAGTCCAGTTCAGAGGCGTCCTCGGTGGAGGCCTTGCGGATCATGTCTCTCCCAGCAGTTGTTCGATGAAGGCGAGCGACTCTCTCGGCGGGAGAGCCTGCGCCCGGATGGTGCCATACCGCAGTTCAAGGATGCGCAGGTCCCTGGGCTCAGCCGTCGGTCGGCCGTTGAACGCACCGTCACTGCGCCCCACGGCCGTACCGTCCGGGAACTTCAGCAACTCGATCTTGCCGTCCACACCTGGATGGGCATCGGTGTTCGTCGGCATCACCTGAAGCGTGACGTGGTTCAACCGCCCCACCCCCAGCAAGCGTTCGAGCTGACGCTTCCACGCCATTGTGCCTCCGACCGGTCGGCGCAGCGGTGTCTCTTCCAGGACGAAGTGGAGGGAGGGCGCCGGGTCGCGCTCGAACACGGTCTGTCGAGCCAGACGGGCTGCCACCATGCGCTCCACGTCGTCCGAGGAGTAGGGCGGCTGCGCAGCCTCGATCAAGGCGCGGGCGTGTTCCGGTGTCTGCAACAGCCCGTGGATGCTGTTGCACTCGTAGATACCGATTTCAACCGCGTTGCTCTCCAACTTGCCCAGCTCTCGAACCTTCTTCGGATACCGGACCTTCTTCACGTCCTCCCAGGCCGCCGCAACGAGCCCGCCCGCTTGCAACACCTCGTCGGCTCTGTCCAGGTACTCCTGGCGAGGGATCCGCTTCCCGCCCTCAACCTTGTAGACGAGGTCCTCCCCGTATCCGACCGCCACCGCGAAGTCGGCGGCGCGCATCCCCACCGACTCCCGGCGCAGCCTCAACTGCCGCCCCACCGTGGCCAGTACGGCCACCCCCCACTCGTCGTCCGGGTCCACCTCCCACCCCGGCTCGTCCGCCTCGGTCCGCAGCCGTACCGCCTCGCCGTCCACCGACATACCGCACCCCTCTGTCGTCCCGCCGTGCCGTGACGCCCCTACCCGCAGGCCCGGTTCCGGCGGTCCGGACAGCGGCCGACAAGCTCCGGACAGTAACCCTGCGTATCAGCGCTGTCACGGCTCACGGTAAGCACGTGCGGCCAGGCCCGGCCGCGTGAACGGCGAAAAGTCCACCCACCGTACGGGATGAATCGATCTCACACCCGCCTGACCAGCGGAAACAACACAGGCACCGGAACCCGACCACGTGGGTTCCGGTGCCGTCGGCCGTCTTCTTTCCAAGGACCACCGGGGAGAAAGAAACCCCACCAAGCCCCACCCCTCCCGCCCACGGCGCATGCTCACTCTCGCGAGTGAACATCACCAACTCAGCTGGATTCGGTACCGGTTGCCTGCTCTACGCTCAGCGCGACACAGCACAACGCACATGCCCCAGACATACGACGGCCCTCGCAGGGACTGGCATCCCGTTGCGAGGGCCTGACCACCAAGGAAGACGCCCTTCCCGATGGACACTGAAAACCCTAGCGCGCCCACGCACGCCCAGTCCCGTACCGGCGAAGAAAACCCCCCTCCCGGTGACGCCCACGCGGAAACCCATCCCGCCGGAGTCGTCCACGACAACGCCCGCCACACCACCCGCTTCACGGTGATCGGCAACCACCTCGCGCAGCACCCCGATCTCTCGGGGCTCGCCATCGGGCTGGCCGTGCACATCCAGTCCCTCCCCTCCGGGACCAAGGTCGACATCAAGACCCTCGCCGCCCGCTTCCCCGAGGGCACGACCCGTATCGCCGCAGCCCTGCGCGAACTGGAGACCCACGGCTATCTGCGCCGTCCCCGCGAACGCACCGAGAGCGGCCGCATCGTCACGCGCACCATCTCCTGCAATCAGCCGGGCCGTCGTGGCAGCACAGCGCCCCACACAGCGCCGAGCCGACACGGCAGCGCATCGCCGGACGCCCCCAACCCTCCGCCCGCCGGGCAGCGACGCCCGGAGAAGAAGCCCCCGCGCCGCGCCCTCCCCGCCGTACCGCAGCCCGGGTACTCCTCCCCCACCCTCCTCCAGACCGCCACGGACGTCCTCGCCGGCCTCCGCCGCCGCGACCCCCGCCTGCTCCTCTCCGCCACCGACGCCGAACACCTCGCCCCCGGTGTCGCCGCCTGGCTGGAACGCGAGGTGCCCCCCAACGCCGTGAGCCGCGCCCTGAGCAGCGACCTGCCGCTCGAGCCCCTGCACCGCCCGGCCGCCTTCCTGGCCCACCGCCTTGCCGCCCAGCTCCCACCCCTGCCGCCCTACCGCGCCCCCGAACAACCCCCGCCCATCAAGCACCCCCTCCAAAACTGCGACACCTGCGACCTCGCCTTCCGAGGCCCCGAACCGGGCCTTTGCGACAGCTGCCGCGCCCATCCGCCCGCCCCGAACCTGCAAGCCCTGAGCAGCACCCCAGCACCCCAGCGCCCCAGCGCCTGACGAGAGGCCTGAACCCGCTTCATGGTCAGCTCCCCGCACGAGGCGATGCACCGGATCTTCCAGCACGATCTCGAGCTCTTCGGTCGCGTCTCGCGCATCCTCGGGCTCGGACTCCCCACCCCCGTGAAGATCACCGTGCTGCCCACCGACCTCACCGAGGCCAGCCCCGTCGAACGCCGTGTGGACACGCTCTTCCGTCTGGACAACCCGGAGTACGGCCCCTTCATCCTGGCCATCGAGGCGCAAGGAAAGAAGGACCCCGCCAAGCCTGCCAGCTGGGCGTATTACACCTCGTACGTGTGGACGAAGTACCGGATCCCCACGGCGCTCATGGTCGTGTGCCAGGACCACGCGACAGCGCGGTGGGCTCAGCAACCGGTGACCAGTGGGCCGCCACAACTACCCACGCTCACCATGAAGCCCCTGGTAGTGGGCCCTCACAACATGCCCGTGATCACCGATCCGGACGAGGCCCGAGCAGACCTCGCGCTGGCCGCTCTGTCCGCGATCACGCACGCTGCCGATCCGGACATCGGTGCCATACTGAAATCCCTGTCCACCGCTCTGCGGGGTGTCCCCGAGGACATCGCCGACCCGATCGTCGAGTTCACCGCACAGGGCCTGGGCAAGCGCCCGGCGCAGCAGATCTGGAGGAAACTGGTGGCTGTGGACCTCTCCTTCTACAAGTCGTACATCTCGGAAGAGATCCGGGACGAGGGCCGCGCCCAGGGCCGCGCCCAGGGCCGCGCCGAAGCCTTGCTGCTCGTCCTGGAACAGCGCGGCATCGACGTGCCCGAGGACATCCGTGAACGCATCACGGACTGCGACGACCCGGAAACCCTCGGCCGCTGGCTCGCCCGATCCGTCACCGCTCCGACAGCTGAGGACGTCTTCGCAGACGAGTAACCACGACTCCCAACCGGCTCGCCACCCCCGAAACACGGAGTGCCGCCCCGACACCCGGTCCTCCGGTCAGCTGGAGGTGCGACTGTGACCGGCGACAGCTGGCGCAGGCGCGCGCTCGGGGAGGACGATCCCGCCGAGGCGGAGAATGCCGCACGTCTCGTCGACGCACTGGGTACCGAGGACCGGGACGACGAGGAAATCGAGGCCGAAACACCGCGCGAGCCGCCTGGCCGCATCACGCGAATACGCCCCGGCCGCCAGGCTGGCAGAGGAACTCCAGCTCCGCCTGACCGGTCCGGCCGCTGCGGATGTTCCGGCCGGGGCA
Organism: Streptomyces sp. NPDC020597; assembly: GCF_044335095.1. NCBI lineage: Bacteria > Bacillati > Actinomycetota > Actinomycetes > Kitasatosporales > Streptomycetaceae > Streptomyces > Streptomyces sp. NPDC020597. The sequence goes on from NZ_JBIRUL010000004.1 coordinate 124,204, forward strand.
CCCCATGGAGGACACGATCATGCGTGGCAGGTGGGGACGCGAGGGCCGGGGGCTCGTGGTCTCCCGGCCCTCGCGCGTATGGAGGGGGTGCTACTTCAGGACGCCCGCGCCCGTCGTCGTCGCCAGGGAGGTGGGCAGGTTCTTCGCCGACGTCTCCAGGCCCGCCGTCAGGGTCGGGGTCCAGTTGACCGTCGTTTTGAGGTCCTTCGAGGACGCGGCGTTGTAGGCGGCGACGACGTCGGTCACCGTGCCGTTGACGAGGTTGCCGGAGCCCTTGACCGCGCCCGTGCCGTCGCCGCTGAGGAGCTTCGCGACCTTGCCGCCGGACGGCAGCTTCCAGTAGTTGTTCTCGGCGACGACCTGCGCCTTGGCGCGGGAGTTGATGCTGTACTGCGTCGCGTAGCCGTTGAGGGGCGTCACGTCGTACAGGTTGTTGTAGATGTGGACCTGGCCGACGCGAGCCAGCGGGGCGCGCTGGACGATGCCCTTCCAGACGTTGTGGTGGATCGAGACACGCAGCTTGCCCGCCGGCTCGCTGTCGCTGCTGCCGATCAGCATGGTCTTGTCGTGGTTGGTGAACTGGTTGCGCGAGACGGTCACCAGGTCGGAGCTCTTGGTGATGTCGAGGGAGCCGTCGTGGATCTGGAACTCGCGGCCGTAGTACTTCGGGTTGACGCTGTCCAGGTGGGGCGCGTCGGTGAACGTGTTGTGGTCGGCCCAGACGTGGGTGGCGCCACGCAGGGAGACCGAGTCGTAGTTGGAGTTCCAGTTGCCGGTGGAGCCGTCGGTCGGGTCCCACTGAGGGAAGCAGTCCTCGGTGGCGGCGAAGTTCAGGTTGCGGACGATGACGTTGTCCACGTTCTGGATCTGGAGCATGCCGCCTGAGATGCCGGCGGCCGTGCCGGGCACGCCGACCAGGCTCGTGTTGGCCGGCACCTTGAAGACGACGTTCTTCGCCTGCTTGGTCTGGGCGGCGGCGCGGGCCTTCTCCTGCGTGCCCGAGGGCAGCTTCGAGCGACCGTACACGGCGGGGTCGTACGCCTTGAGGTACGACGACAGCGAGTAGCCGGTGCCCGCCGCGTAGTCCGCGCAGGTCAGCTTCTTCCCGGCGTCGTTCGTGTTGGCGTCGATCGTGCCCTTGACCTTGATGATCCGGGGGGCGGTGTCGGACGCCGAGCCGAGCGCCTTCACCAGCTGGGCGCGGGTGGAGACGGTGAAGGTGTGCGCGGCGTCGGCCTTGGCGCCACCGGTGGTGCCCGCGCCGGAGGAGGCCCAGCCGTCCTTGGCCGCGAGCGTCTGGTGGTACAGGTCGACGGGTGAGGCGTTCGCGCTCATCACGACGACACCGGCGCCGACGCCGGCGGCCACCGCGGCGGCGGTGACCACGAGGACGCGGCGCGAACGGAGGGACCGGCGGTGGGAGGCAGCTGCCACGGGGGGATCCTTACGGGGAGGAGCTGGCTTACGACCGGTCAGTGGTCGCCGTGCGGTGAAGAGTTGCCGCTCGTCGAGAATTTTTTCGGCGGGCGTGGACGCCGCACCAGGAAACGCCTTCACGATTCCCGCACCACCCCCTTAAGGTGCGCATCGGGGGCGAACGGCCCGCACGGGGGAGGGATCACCGCAGATCGGCGGACCGGACGCGGCCCCCGGACAAGGGGGGCCGCCCCCGGACCGCGGGGGCGCGCACGCGATACGGCGGCACGCCCACACCGACGCGCTCACCCACCGGCACACCCACACACCGGCACACACCACCTGGGGGACCCACATGGCACTCTTCGGCAACGCGCACCCCATCGACCCCGCGCAGGCCCAGCAGGACTACGCGCGGCTGCTGGGGCAGGGGGAGCAGGTGCAGGCCGCATTCCTGCTGATCCGCGACACCATCCTGTTCACGGACCGCCGTCTGATCCTCGTCGACAAGCAGGGCATCACCGGCAAGAAGACGGAGTACCACTCCGTCCCGTACCGCAGCATCACCCACTTCGCCGTGGAGACGGCCGGCACCTTCGACCTCGACGCCGAGCTGAAGATCTGGGTCTCCGGCTCGTCCATGCCGATCGAGAAGACCTTCACCAAGGGCGTCGACATCTACGAAGTCCAGGCGATCCTCACGCAGTTCGTGGCGAAATAGCGCCCTCGCCGGGCCGCCTGGTACGACTACGCGGTGGACCTTCTGCGACCCCACCTCCGCCTGCTGGCCGAGGTCTTCGGGACGGCCGTCCCCGGCGCCCCTTGGGCGCTGGCGGGCGGCTACGCCCTGCAGGCGCACGACCTGATCCAACGCCCGCACGCCAACCTGGACTTGGCGACGGAGAGCGCGGTGCCGATGTCCCGGCTCGCCGAGTCGCTGAGCGCGGCGCTCACCGCCGCGGGCCGTCACGGGGTGACGCTCGAGGACAGGGACCCGCTGTCCGCGCACCTGTCCGTGCCGGACGCCGGCACGGACACGGTCCTCCGGTTGGCCCTGCACAAGGAGACGTTCTGGAGCGCGCCCGTCGCGACCCCGTACGGGCCGGCGCTCGCGCTGGGGGACGCGGTGGGCACGAAGATCCGGGCGCTCTACGACCGGGGGCTGGCCGTCGACCTGATCGACGCGAGGGCGGCGTCCGCCCGCTTCACCCACCCCGAGCTGGAGGAACTGACCCGCCGTCACGCCCGGGACGACTTCGACCTGCCCGCCCTGCGGACCCGTCTGGAGGGCACGGACCACTTCCCGGACTCGGCGTTCGAGGCGTACGGCCTGACCGAGGACCAGCTCACGGACCTGCGGGCGTGGGCCCAGGTCTGGTCGACGGACATCGCGGAACGGCTGCTGGAGGAGGGGGCGTCACCGGACGAATGAGCGGGACGCCCCCAGGGGCGCGAGCGGCGGTCAGCCGGACGAGGCCGACGCGCCGGGCTGGACGCCGCCGTCGGTGCCGTCGTGGGTGGTGTCCGGCTCTACGGCCATGGTGATCGAGCCGACCACTCCCCTCGCGATGTTCTTCCTGTCGTATTTCAGCTTGAGGAGACCTCCCCGGGTGCCGCTCTGGTCGTAGATGGTGTCCTCGGTGAGGGTGGTGCGCTCGGTGGTGCTGGTGGAGTAGGGCGCCACCGCGGCCGAGGCGAGGACGGCCGTCTCGTCGAAGAAGAACTGCCCGGTGTGGCAGGCGTGACCGCCCTCGTACCCGGCGTCGGTCCACTTCCCGTCCACATGCACCTTGGTGTGGATGTGGACGGTACGGCCCCGGTACCAGCCCGGGAACACCGTCTTGAAGGTGACGCGGCCCTGCCGGTCGGTCCTCCAGGTGCCGCGAAGGTAGCGCTCGTCGTCGGTCGGCTCCGCGTGGCCGCCGCCACCCCCGCCGCCGGAGGGCGGCTCACCGGTCGGAGCGCCGGTGGGCGCGTCGGACGGCGTGCCGGTCGGAACGTCGGTGGGTGTGCCCGTGGGGGCGCCGCCACCACCGCCGCCGGTGGAGAGGCTCTCGTACCCCGAGTAGATGCCGAGGGCGTCGCAGTGCCAGATGTCGACGGCGGCGCCGGCGACGGGCTTGCACGTCCGGGAGTCGATCACCTTCAGGGCGAGGGTGAGGGGAATTCCCTCCTTGTCCTCGGTGATGTCCCGGCGGATCTTGTCGGCGTCGATGTAGTAGGGGCCCTCGGTGGTCTCTGAGGTGAGCAGGTAGCAGGCCTCTGCGGAACCGGCGGAGGCCGTGGCCTCGGCGCCGCCCTTCGCGGGCTTCTTCTCCCCGGCGAAGGCGCCGGCGGCGAGTGCACCGCCCGCGCCGACGGCGACGGCCGCGCCCGCACCGGCCACGACGACCTTGCGGCGTGTCAGATCCCGCTTGTGCCGCGGCCCTTGCCGTCCGGCCGTGGCCTCCGGACCGCCGGTGACGTCCTCGTTGCTCGCGTTGTACTCGTGGTTTCCCGTCATGGCCGCGAAGGTAGGGACCGGGGCTGTCAGGGGCGTGGGAACGACCTGTGGAACGGCAAGGTCGGGCAGCGGGACCACGGCACACACGTCTGTTTTCGGCCTGCTCCCGGCAGCGGCGCCCGGCGAGCCCTGTCCTAGCGGGGCCGTCCTAGCGGGCCGCGAGCGCCGACGCGGGCCCGCGCGGGGCCGGTGCGGCAGGGCGGGGTCCCAGACCCGCGCGCGGCCGCGAGGTGCTCGAGACCCGCCTTCGCCATCCGGGTGGCCTCCTCGTACTCCGCGGGGGTGCGCGCCGTGCCCAGTCGGTTCCGGGCCGCGCGGTGGCATTCCGCCGCGTGCGTCAGTGCGCGCTCCGCCGTCACGTCGGCCCCGGCCCAGGCCCGTACGTCCGGCGGGACGAGCCCGCCGGCCAGCCGGACGAGCCAGTGGTTGGCCTCGGCCTCCGCGTCCAGGCCGGACGCGGGACGCCGCCGCCGGTCCCGGCGCTGGGTCACCACGCACACCACCGCGCCGACGATCAGCAGCATCGACAGCACGATCGCGAACCCCGTGGAATCCATCGCCGGCTCCCTTCGCGTACCGGCCCTCGCCGGCCCCTGGTCTGGTCTGGTCTCTTCTCCTTCATGGTCCGGCGGCCCGCTGTGCCCGCCCCGGGATGTTCCTGTGGGGCGCTGGTGAGGCCCGCAGGAGGGGAAGGGCGTCGAGCGCCTGAGTGGCGAGTACCCCGGACGGGACCCGTCCAGTCGGGCGAGGAGGGCTGTCAGCCGTCGCCGGGAGAACGGGAGTGGCCCGGAACCGATGTCGGTCCCGGGCCACTCCCGTTGTTCCGGCCTGCCCTGTCCTTCCCGGGCCGGCTGCCGCCTACTTCGGCTGCGGCTTGCGCACCGACAGGTGCAGCTCCCTCAGCCGGGCCTCCTCCAGCTCCGTCGGCGCGCCCATCATCAGGTCCTGGGCGTTGCCGTTGAGCGGGAAGGAGATGGTCTCGCGGATGTTCGGCTCGTCGGCCAGCAGCATGACGATGCGGTCGACGCCCGGGGCGATCCCGCCGTGCGGCGGCGCGCCGAAGCGGAACGCGCGCAGCATGCCGGCGAACTTGTCCTCGACGGTCTCGCGGTCGTAGCCCGCGATCTCGAAGGCCTTGAGCATGATCTCGGGCTCGTGGTTGCGGATCGCGCCGGAGGACAGCTCGACGCCGTTGCAGACGATGTCGTACTGCCAGCCCAGGATGTCCAGCGGGTCCTGGGTCTCCAGGGCCTCCAGACCGCCCTGCGGCATCGAGAACGGGTTGTGCGAGAAGTCGATCTTGCCGGTCTCCTCGTCCTTCTCGTACATCGGGAAGTCGACGATCCAGCAGAAGCGGAAGACGTTCTCCTCGAAGTGCCCGGCGCGCTTGGCGGCCTCGACCCGCACCGCGCCCATGATCTTCGAGACCTCGTCGAACTCGCCGGCCCCGAAGAAGACGGCGTGGCCGGCGGCCAGCGACAGGCGCTTGGTCAGCTCGGCGACGTTCTCCTCGGTGAGGAACTTCGCGATCGGGCCGGACAGCGAGCCGTCCTCGGCCACGCGGACCCAGGCCAGGCCCTTCGCGCCCTGCGTCACCGCGAAGTCGCCGAGCTGGTCGAAGAACTTCCGGGACTGCGCGGCGACGTCCGGCACCGGCAGCGCGCGGACGTGCTTGCCGGCGAAGGCCTTGAACTCCGAGCCCTCGAAGACGTCGGTGATGTCGACGAGCTCCAGCTGCGCGCGCAGGTCCGGCTTGTCGGAGCCGTACTTCAGCATCGACTCACGGAACGGGATGCGCGGGAAGGGCGAGGTGACGTGGCGGCCGCCGCCGAACTCCTCGAACAGCTCCGTCATGAGCTTCTCGATCGGCTGGAAGACGTCCTCCTGCTCGACGAAGCTCATCTCGACGTCGAGCTGGTAGAACTCGCCCGGCGAACGGTCCGCGCGCGCGTCCTCGTCACGGAAGCAGGGCGCGATCTGGAAGTAGCGGTCGAAGCCCGAGATCATCAGCAGCTGCTTGAACTGCTGCGGGGCCTGCGGCAGGGCGTAGAAACGACCCGCGTGCAGCCGGGACGGGACGACGAAGTCGCGGGCGCCCTCGGGCGAGGTCGCGGACAGGATCGGCGTCGCCATCTCGTTGAAGCCGAGCGCCGTCATCTTGTGCCGCATCGCCGAGATGACCGACGTGCGCAGCATGATGTTGCGGTGCATGCGCTCACGGCGCAGGTCGAGGAAGCGGTACTCCAGACGCCGTTCCTCGTTGACCCCGTCCTCGGCGTTGATCGTGAAGGGCAGGGGCTGAGCCGCGCCGAGCAGCTCCACCTCGCCGACCTCGACCTCGACCTCACCGGTCGGCAGGTCCGCGTTGACGTTCTCCGCGCCACGCGAGACGACCTTGCCGTCGATGCGGACCGTCGACTCCTTGGTCAGCTTGTCGAGCGCCTCGTAGGCGGGCGTGCCCGGCCGGGCGACGAGCTGCGTGATGCCGTAGTGGTCGCGCAGATCGATGAAGAGGATGCCGCCCAGGTCGCGCCGATTGTGCAGCCAGCCGCTCAGCCGGACGTCGGTGCCGACGTCAGAGGCGCGGAGCTCGCCGCAGGTGTGGGACCTGTACCGATGCATCGTCGTTCATCCAGTCTTCGCGGATCGGGGTCTGGGATTCATGGTGTTTCACGTGAAACAACCCCCAGAGTACCGGCCACGCCACGCGGGCCTCCCCCCATTACCGGGCGCCGGAGACGGCCCGGGCGCGGCAGGAACACCCGGGGATCAGTGGCACTCTTCGTCTCCGTCTTCTTAAAGTGGGGCAATGCGCACTGGCGAGCCGCTGCCCGCCGTGGGGGACGTACTCGCCGCCCTCGCGACCGGCCTGTGGCACTGGGACACCGCCACCGGGCTGGTCACGGTCGACGCCGAGGCTGCCCGGCTGCTCGGGCTGCCCCGGGAGGAGACCGTCCTCACGGAGGCCCAGACCCGGGCCCGGCTACACCCCGTCGACTGGAACGAGATCACCGGGGTGATCCAGCTCGCGGTCGCCGAGGGCACCCTCGCCGAGGTGCGGATCCGCATCATGGACGACCGGGGACGGGTGGTCCGGGTCGTCCGCAGCCGTTCCAAGCCGTCCTTCGACCCGGTCAAGAAGGCGTACGAGCTGATCGGCACCCTCCAGGAGGTCACCGAGCCGACGCCGGGCACCCCGGCCGGGCGGACCGCCGTCACGGGCGACTGGCGCCGGTCGCGGGAGGCGTTCCTGCTGGACGCGGGCCGGGCGCTGGCGGAGGCGCGGTCCACCGAGGAGGTGCTGCGGGTCGCCGCCGGACTGTCCATGCCGGGTTTCTCCCCGGACGGACTCGCCGTCTTCGGCGTGGAGGGCGACCGGCTGACGATCATCGGCCACCACGGGCACCAGTCGGGCGACGACGACCCCTTCACCCAGATGTCCATCCATACGGACTATCCGGCCGCCGAGGTCGTGCGCACCGGGCGTGCCGTGTACCTGTCCTCCCCCGAGCAGTACAAGGAGCGCTACCCGCTGACCTGGCCGCTGGCCGCGCCCTTCGAGCGTCACTCCTGGGCGTTTCTGCCGCTGACCGTGGCCGGCCGCACGATGGGCGCCTGGATGGCAGGCTTCGCGTACCCGGTGGCGTTCACCCCCGACGAACGGTCCGTGCTCACGACGGTCGCCAGGATGCTCGCCCAGGCCCTCACCCGCGCGGGCGCGGCGGAGACCCAGCGCGAGCTGACCGACGGCCTGCAACGCTCCATGCTCCCCACCCTCGGCCCCGAGATACCGGGCATGACCCTCGCCGCCCGCTACATACCGACCGGCGGCGGCCTCCAGGTCGGCGGCGACTGGTACGACATGATCCCGCTGCCCGGCGGCGCGTCCCGGACGAACCCGGGGGGCGGCCGCTTCGCCCTGGTCATCGGGGACGTCCAGGGCCACGACGTCCGCGCGGCGGGTCTCATGGGACAGCTGCGCATCGCGCTCAGGGCGTACGCCGCCGAGGGCCACCGCCCGGACGCGGTCCTCTCCCGGGCCTCCGGATTCCTGCACGGCCTCGCCGACGCGGACGGCGGCGCCGATCTGCGGTTCGCCACCTGCCTGTACATCGAGGTCGATCCGGTGACCGGGGTGCTGGAGGCGGCCCGGGCCGGCCATCTGGACCCGGCGGTCCGGATGGCCGACGGCACGGTGCTGGTCCGCGCCACCGCGGGCGGGCTGCCGCTGGGCATCGACCCGGACGCCGACTACCCCACCACCCGGCTCGCCCTCGAACCCGGCGAGGCCCTGATGCTGTGCACCGACGGCCTGCTCGAGACCGGAGGCCACGACCTCGACACCGGCTGGCGGCGGGTCCGCAAGATCCTGGAGTCGCACGACGGCGACCTCGAGGAACTGGCCGACGCCCTGGTCCAGGCGGTGCACGGCCCCTCCTCGCACCACACCACGGGTCCGCTCGCCGACCGCCGCGAGGACGACATCGCCGTACTGCTGCTCTGCCGTCAGGGCGCGGGCGGCTGCGGTCCGAGCGCCGCGCCGCTCCCCGCCCGGCAGCCCGTGCGCCGCTCGATGCTCACGGTCGCGCAGGCCGAACCGGAGCGCATCGCCGTGGCCCGGCAGCAACTGCGCGAACTTCTGCACGACTGGACCTGCGACGACCAGGTCGACTCGGCCGTCCTGCTCGTCTCCGAGACCCTGACGAACGTCCTCGTGCACACCGACGCCGACGCGCTGCTGGTCGCCGAGGTCACCGGCGCGCCGGGCGAACGCCGGCTCCGCATCGAGGTCACCGACACCAGCGACGACCTCCCGCACATGCGCCGCCCCGGCGAGCTGGCCTCCTCGGGCCGCGGTCTGGTCCTCATCGAGCTGCTCGCGGACACCTGGGGCGTGGCGCCGCGGGGCGAGGGCAAGAGCATCTGGTTCGAGCTCTACGAACCGTCGGCGACGGCCCCGTAGCGCGTCCGAAGCTCGTGCAGGACCCCGAAGCCGGCCGCGGTCACGGGCACGGCGAGCAACATGCCGAGGATCCCGGCCACGGACGCCCCCGCCGTGATCGCGACCATGACCACCGCCGGGTGCATCTGCACGGTCCGGCTCTGGACCACCGGCTGCAGCACGTGCCCCTCCAGCACCTGCACCGCGAGCACCACGCCGAGCGCCCACAGCGCGATGACGAACCCGCGGTCGGCGAGCGCGACCAGCACGGCGACCGCTCCGGAGAGGAAGGCGCCGAGATAGGGGATGTACGCCCCGACGAAGACGAGGGCGCCGAGCCCCACCGCCCCCGGCACATCGAGGACGAGCAGCCCGACGGTGATGCACACGGCGTCGATGAAGGCGATGAACGTCGTCCCCCGCATGAACCCCTCGACGGCGCGGAAGGCCCTGCGGGCCATGGCCTCGAGGGTGTCGGCGCTGCCGCCCGGGGCGACGGACCGCAGGACGCCGACGGCCCGGTGCGAGTCCCGCAGGAAGAAGAACACGAGCAGCAGCGCCAACACGGCCATGGCGATGGTCTCGCCGACGACGCTCACCCCGCTGATGACATTGGAGGCGGCCGTCCCCCCGAACTTGGTGAGCAGCTCCTTCGCGTTGGCGGCGAGATCGTCGAGCGAGGTCCCGGCCGCCCCGAAGTGGTCGGCGATGCTCCGCCCCGCCGATCTGAGCGCGGCGACGATCTGGTCCCCGCTGTCGATCAGCGCGGCGACGACGATGTACACGGCCCCGCCGACCACGGCGACGACGGCGACACACGTGATCCCGGCCGACAGCGACCGCGGCACCCCGGCCGCCACCATCCGCCGGTGCAGCGGCCGCAGCAGCGCGGTCCCGAGCAGCGCGAGCAGCACGGGGGTGACGGCTGTGCGCAACTCCGCGCACAGCCGGATCCCGACGTACCCGACGCCCGACGCGAGCAGCACCACGGCACACCAGGCGGCGAAGCGGCGGGCGGGAAGCGGGAGCAGGTGCACGGCTCCAGCGGATCACGGCCCCGCCGGCTTGTCCTGACCTGACGGCCGCCCGGGTGACGGGACATGACTCGCACTCAGAATCGAACACGCGCTCCCTGAAGGGTGAACATCCCTACCGGAGACGGGTGTTGCCCTGGACATATGCCTACCGTCCGAGACGGAGGTGATGCTCGATGTACGAGCAGAACAACACACCGCCGCCGAAGCAGTCGGCGGCACAGCAGGACGCGATCGACGTCAACGACTTCGTGTTCGCGGCGACGGGGGCGCGGCTCAGGAGGCTGACGACACCGGACGGGGAGCACTGGTTCGTGGCGGCGGACTTGGCCACGGAACTCGGGTACATGAACACGCGCCAGGCGCTCCTTGCACATGTCGCAACAGATTGCACCCGGTCGCTGGGCGAGATTGCACAAGGCGTCTGCGCAACAGACACCTCGCGCAAACTTGCAGCTCACAGGCTGCAAAAGTCGATGAAGATGGTGAACCTGAAGGGCCTCATCAGGCTCGTCAACGGCTGCACCAAACCGGCCTGCGAGCCGTTCAAGGCATGGGTGTCCGACGTCATCCTGACCGTCCAGCAGCAGGGTTCCTACGCCCTGGAACCGGCCCCCGTACAACCAGCCCCCGCAGGCGGTACCGCGTACGTCATGCCGGAGCAGGTCGTCGACGCCCTGGTGCGCCTCGAAGAGCGCAACATGCAGATGGACGAGTGCCTGGCCGCCTTCGCCGGGGAGCGCAACGACCTGCTGCGGCAGATCAACCACAGCCAGAGCAGGATGGCCGACGCACTGGACGACATCGCCGACGCCCTCGGCCGCCGTGCCGACCGCTCGCGGCCCGTCGACGAAGCGGGGCTGACGCCCCAGGAGCTGCTCGCCCTGTGGAGGGCGAAGAACCTCGTCGTCACGGACGACGTGCACGCGGTCGCCGCTGTCCTCGCCCCGGCGCTGGTGCGCGGCGAAGCCCACTACCGCGTGGAGGAGATCGCCACGCGTACGGGGCTTCCGCACGACCGAGTCCATGACTGCCTGCGGATGCTGCTCAAGCGGGGGTGTCTGCGGCAGACAGGCTGTTCCACCGACGGAGTGCCGGTTTACGTACTGCCGTAGCCGCCAGGTGACATGAGGCAGGCCCGAAGTCGCAAACCAGAGTTGCGGCTTCGGGCCTTGTCACACCGTAGCGGTTTCAGGGCGGGCCGGAGGGTTAGATGCCCTTCTCCGTCATCCCGTGCACTGCCGGGATCGTGCCGAGGCGGCCCTTCTGGAAGTCCTCGAACGCCTGCTGGAGCTCGGCCTTGGTGTTCATGACGAACGGGCCGTAGTGGGCCATGGGCTCACGGATGGGCTGTCCGCCCAGCAGCACGACCTCCAGGTCCGGCGTGTTCGCGTCCTGCTTCTCGTCCGCGCGGACAGTCAGCGAGGAGCCCGCGCCGAAGACCGCGGTCTGGCCCAGGTGGATCGGGCGACGCTCCGCGCCGACCGCGCCCTTGCCCGCGAGGACGTAGGCGAGGCCGTTGAAGTCCTCGCGCCACGGCAGGGTGACCTCGGCGCCCGGCGCCACCGTCGCGTGGATCATCGTGATCGGCGTGTGCGTGATGCCGGGACCGGCGTGCCCGTCCAGCTCGCCCGCGATGACCCGCAGCAGCGCGCCGCCGTCGGGGGTGGTGAGGAGCTGTACGTGTCCGCCCCGGATGTCCTGGTAGCGCGGCGCCATCATCTTGTCCCTGGCCGGCAGGTTCACCCACAGCTGGAGGCCGTGGAAGAGACCGCCGGACATGACCAGCGACTCCGGCGGCGCCTCGATGTGCAGCAGGCCCGAGCCGGCCGTCATCCACTGGGTGTCGCCGTTGGTGATGGTGCCGCCGCCGCCCTGGCTGTCCTGGTGGTCGAAGATCCCGTCGATGATGTAGGTGACGGTCTCGAAGCCGCGGTGCGGGTGCCAGGGGGTGCCCTTGGGCTCGCCCGGCGCGTAGTCCACCTCGCCCATCTGGTCCATCATGATGAACGGGTCGAGGTGACGGTAGTTGATCCCGGCGAACGCGCGGCGCACCGGGAAGCCCTCGCCCTCGTAACCGCTGGGCGCGGTCGTGACGGCGAGCACGGGGCGTGCCACGGCCTCGGCCGACGCGGTGACGCGCGGCAGGGTCAGCGGGTTCTCGACGGTCACTGCGGGCATGTCCGTACCTCCTTGGGCGGCGCACGTCTCATTTTAGTTGAGCATTGAACTTTCTGCCACCCATAACGGCGAAAGCCCGGAGGGCATTCCCTCCGGGCCGCATCGCACGGGTGCTCCGTCTCAGCCGTACATCCGGCGCATCGCGAACTCGACCATCTGCTCCACGGCCTTCGCGTCGAACACCATCCGGTGCTCGCCCTCCATGTCGAGGACGAAGCCGTAGCCGGTGGGCAGCAGGTCGATCACCTCGGCGCCGGTGATCACGAAGTACTTGGACTCCTTGCCCGCGTACCGGCGCAGCTCCTTGAGGCTGGTGAACATCGGGATCACCGGCTGCTGGGTGTTGTGCAGGGCGAGGAAACCGGGGTTGTCGCCACGCGGGCAGTAGACCTTGGAGGTGGCGAAGACCTGCTGGAAGTCCTCGGCGGCCAGCTGACCCGTGGTGAACGCGCGCACCGCGTCCGCGAGGGACGGCGGGGACGGTTCCGGATAGAGGGGCGGCTGCTGGCCGTACCCGCCATGGCCGCCGGGCATCTGCTGCTGCGGCGTCGCGTACTGCTGCTGCGCAGCACCGCCGTCCATGGGCTGGCCGTATCCGTACATGGACGCAAGCGTACCGAGGCGCGCCGACGGCGGAGCGAGGTAGACCCTTCTCACACTTGGACGACGGGGGTTGCAACTTATTACCGACGGGTAGCATCATCGTAGGTACTTGCTACTTGTCGGTATGTGAACCAGCGCGAGGATCCAGTGCCTCGCCCATCTCTCCAACGGATTCCGGGAGCCGTCGCCATGGGGCACTACAAGTCGAATCTTCGCGACATCGAGTTCAACCTCTTCGAGGTGCTCGGGCGCGACAAGCTGTACGGCACCGGCCCGTTCGAGGAGATGGACACCGAGACCGCGAAGAGCATCCTCGGCGAGCTGACCCGCCTCTCGGAGAACGAGCTGGCGGAGTCCTTCGTGGACGCCGACCGCAACCCGCCGGTCTTCGACCCGGAGACCAACACCGCGCCGGTCCCCGCCAGCTTCAAGAAGAGCTACCAGGCCTTCATGGACTCCGAGTACTGGCGGCTCGGCCTGCCCGAGGAGGTCGGCGGCACCACCGCCCCGCCGTCCCTGATCTGGGGCTTCGCGGAGCTGATCCTCGGCGCGAACCCGGCCGTGTGGATGTACTCCTCCGGCCCGGCCTTCGCCGGCATCCTCTTCGACGAGGGCAACGACGTCCAGAAGAAGATCGCGCAGATCGCCGTCGAGAAGCAGTGGGGCTCGACGATGGTCCTCACCGAGCCCGACGCCGGTTCCGACGTGGGCGCCGGCCGCACCAAGGCCGTGCAGCAGGAGGACGGCTCCTGGCACATCGAGGGCGTCAAGCGCTTCATCACGTCCGGCGAGCACGACATGTCGGAGAACATCATCCACTACGTCCTCGCCCGCCCCGAGGGCGCCGGCCCCGGCACCAAGGGCCTGTCCCTCTTCATGGTCCCGAAGACGCTCTTCGACTTCGAGACCGGCGAGCTGGGCGAGCGCAACGGCGTCTACGCCACGAACGTCGAGCACAAGATGGGCCTCAAGGCGTCCAACACCTGCGAGATGACCTTCGGCGACCGGCACCCCGCCAAGGGCTGGCTGATCGGCGACAAGCACGACGGCATCCGCCAGATGTTCCGCATCATCGAGTTCGCCCGCATGATGGTCGGCACGAAGGCGATCTCCACGCTCTCCACCGGCTACCTCAACGCGCTCGAGTACGCCAAGGAGCGCGTCCAGGGTCCCGACCTGGCGAACTTCATGGACAAGGCCGCGCCCAAGGTCACCATCACCCACCACCCCGACGTGCGCCGCTCGCTGATCACGCAGAAGGCGTACGCGGAGGGCATGCGCGCCCTCGTCCTCTACACGGCCTCGATCCAGGACGCCATCGCGGTCAAGGAGGCGGCCGGCGAGGACTCCAAGACCGAGCACGCCCTCAACGACCTGCTCCTGCCGATCGTCAAGGGCTACGGCTCCGAGAAGGGCTACGAGCAGCTCGCCCAGTCGCTGCAGACCTTCGGCGGCTCCGGGTTCCTCCAGGAGTACCCGATCGAGCAGTACATCCGCGACGCCAAGATCGACACCCTCTACGAGGGCACCACCGCCATCCAGGGCCAGGACTACTTCTTCCGGAAGATCGTCCGCAACCAGGGCGCGGCGCTGAACTCCCTCGCCGAGGACATCAAGAAGTTCCTCGCGCTCGGCACCGGCGGCGAGGACCTGGCGGGCGCCCGCGAGCACCTGGCCAAGGCGGCCGTCGAGCTGGAGGCCATCGTCGGCCTGATGCTGACCGACCTCGCGGCCACCGAGCAGGACGTCAAGAACATCTACAAGGTGGGCCTGAACACCACCCGGCTGCTGCTCGCCTCCGGCGACGTGATCGTCGGCTACCTCCTCCTCAAGGGCGCGGCGGTCGCCGCCGAGAAGCTGGAGACGGCCTCCGCCAAGGACCGGCCGTTCTACACCGGCAAGATCGCGGCGGCGAAGTTCTTCGCGGCCAACGTCCTGCCGGGCGTCACCCTGGCCCGCAAGATCGCGGCCGGCGTCGAGCTGGACCTCATGGAGCTGGACGAGGCCGCTTTCTAGGACGCCCCTGCGGACCGGCCCCAAGATCGCGTTCCGGTCACCCCCGGGACGCGCTCCCGGTCGTGGCGGGGACGCCTTCCGCAGCCCGCTCCGGGACGCCCCCGAGGCCACGTCCGGGGTCCGCCGCGAGTCCGCCGGTCCGGGTGCGTCCAAGGACGCAATCGGACTCACCAGGACTCACCGGGACAACCGCGCAGCACTCCACACGGTCCTCACGAGGGCCCGCTCCCATCCCCGGGAGCGGGCCCTCGTACGTCGTTAAGGTGAACACCATGAGCGAACCCTCCCGCTTCGACCGCGGCCACACCGACGACCTCATGACGTATCTGACGGCGAGCCCGTCGCCGTACCACGCCGTGGCGAACGCGGCCGAGCGGCTCGAGAAGGCCGGATTCCGCCAGGTCTCGGAGACGGACGCCTGGGACGCCGAGACGCACGGCGTCTCCGCCTCGGGCAGCGGCGGCCGGTATGTGCTGCGCGGGGGCGCGATCGTGGCCTGGTACGTGCCCGAGGGCGCGGCGCCGCACACGCCGTTCCGGATCATCGGCGCGCACACCGACTCCCCGAACCTGCGCGTCAAGCCGCTGCCCGACACCGGCGCGCAGGGCTGGCGGCAGGTGGCCGTGGAGATCTACGGCGGCCCGCTGCTCAACTCCTGGCTCGACCGCGACCTCGGCCTGGCGGGCCGGCTGACCCTGCGGGACGGCACGACGCGCCTCGTCGACGTCGGCCGCCCGCTGCTGCGCGTCCCCCAACTCGCCATCCACCTCGACCGGTCGGTCAACGCCGACGGCCTCAAGCTCGACAAGCAGCGCCACCTCCAGCCCGTCTGGGGCCTCGGCGGCGACGTCCGCGACGGCGACCTGATCGCGTTCCTGGAGGAGGAGGCCGGGCTGGCCCCGGGTCAGGTCACCGGCTGGGACCTGATGGTGCACTCCGTGGAGCCGCCCGCCTACCTGGGCCGCGACCAGGAGCTGGTGGCCGGCCCGCGCATGGACAACCTGCTGTCCGTGCACGCCGGCGTCGCGGCGCTGACGGCCGTGGCGACGAGCGGCGCGGAGCCGCCGTACATCCCGGTGCTGGCCGCGTTCGACCACGAGGAGAACGGATCGCAGTCCGACACCGGCGCGGACGGCCCGCTCCTCGGCAGCGTGCTGGAGCGTTCGGTCTTCGCGCGTGGAGGCTCCTACGAGGACCGGGCGAGAGCCTTCGCGGGCACCGTCTGCCTCTCCTCCGACACCGGGCACGCCGTGCACCCCAACTACGCGGAGCGGCACGACCCGACGCACCACCCGCGGGTCAACGGCGGGCCGATCCTCAAGGTCAACGTCAACAACCGCTACGCGACGGACGGCACCGGCCGCGCGGTGTTCGCCGCGGCCTGCGAGAAGGCGGGCGTGCCGTTCCAGAACTTCGTCTCCAACAACTCCATGCCGTGCGGCACGACCATCGGCCCCATCACCGCGGCCCGGCACGGCATCCGCACCGTCGACATCGGCGTGGCCATCCTGTCGATGCACAGCGCACGGGAGTTGTGCGGCGACGCCGACCCGTACCTGCTGGCCAACGCGCTCACGGCGTTCCTTCAGGGATGACGGCCCCGGCGAACGCGCCCGCGACGCATGGCAGTCGACCGCCCGGGTACCCGGATTCCGGTGGTGACCGGAACGGCCGGTACACCGGACAGGAGGCAACACCATGGGCCTCGGCGGATGCATCATCCTCATCGCCGCGGGAGCCATCCTCACGTTCGCGACCGACTGGGACATGCAGGGCGTCAACCTCGACCTGGTCGGCGTGATCCTGATGATCGTCGGTCTGATCGGCGTGACGACCTTCAGCAGCATCGCCCGGCGCCGCCGCGTGATGGTGCCTCCCGCCTCGACCACGGTGGTCGAGACCGAGCGGCACCCCCACCGCGACGGCTACAGCGACGGCTACGGCGTCTGACCGCGGCCGCCGTGACCCCGGCCGGGCCGCCGCCGGTCAGGCCTGCGGGTCCAGACCGGCGAGCACCAGCGGCAGCCGGTCCGCCGCGCCCTCGGTGAGGCGGACCGGGACACCCCAGTCCTGCTGGTGGACGTGGCAGGCCGGGTACTCGTTGGCCGGGTCGTCGTCGCACGAGGCCGCCATCGCGGAGACGTGCAGCACCCCTTCCGGCACCGCGGGATCGAGCTCCAGCGCGCGGGACAGGTCCGTGCCCGCGCCCTCGCCCTTCAGCAGCAGCTCGGGCGGGGTGGCGGACACCAGCAGCCGCGTCGACGGACCGTAGCGCGTGTCCAGTTTCTGGCCGGCCGGCGCCTGGAAGATCACGTCCAGCCGCAGCGGGCCCGGCGCGACCTCGGTGGCCGCGCGCCGGGTGCGGTGGGCCACCGCGTCCACCGTGACGGCCTCCTCGGGCAGCCGCAGCCGGGTCAGCCGGTGCCGGGCCGACTCGACGACCACGATGTCCTCGCCGGCCAGGACGGCGTCGCTGGGCTCGCGCAGGTCCGTGGCCAGCGTGCTGACCTCGCCCGTCGCCGGGTCGTAGCGGCGCAGGGCGTGGTTGTAGGTGTCGCTGACGGCGACCGATCCGTCGGGCAGCACGGTGACGCCCAGCGGGTGCTGGAGCAGCGCCTGCCCGGCCGCGCCGTCGCGGTGCCCGAAGTCGAACAGTCCCGTGCCGACGGCCGTGTGCACGGCGCCCTCCCGGTCGACCCAGCGCAGCGCCGACGTCTCCGAGTCGGCGAGCCACAGCCGCTCCCCGTCCGGCGCGGCGGCCAGACCCGACGGCTGGGCGAACCAGGCCTCGGCGCCCGGTCCGTCGACGAGCCCCTCGTTGGTCGTGCCCGCCACGACGCACACCGTGCCGTCGGCCGGGTCGTACGCCCACAGCTGGTGCACGCCGGCCATGGCGATCCACACCCGGCCGTCGAAGAGCGCCACGTCCCAGGGCGAGGAGAGGTCGACCTCCCGCGCGGGGCCCGACGTCGGCGACCCCTGCCACCACTGCCTGCCGGTCCCGGCCAGCGTCGTCACCGCCCCCGAGTCCAGGTCGAGCCGGCGCAGGGCGTGGTTGACGGTGTCGGCGACGACCACGGCCCGCTCGTCGAGCAGGGCGAGGCCCTGCGGTTCGTTGAAGGCGGCGGTCTGCGCCGTGCCGTCGGCGAGGCCGCGCACGCCGGACCCGATCCGGCGCACCACGGTCTCCCCGTCCTCCGCGAGCTCCACGAGCTGGTGCCGTGTGGTGTCGCTGACCAGGATGTTCCCGCCGGGGAGCACCAGGGCCTTGCCCGGGAAGCGCAGCGCGGTCGGCTCGGGCTCCGGCGCCACGTACGGCCCGTCGCCGCGCCGCAGTGTGCCCTTCGCCGCGTGCTCGGCCTCCAGCTCCGCCACCAGCCGCTCGATGGCGTGCACATGCCCCTCGCCGGCGTGCTGCGCGACGACGTACCCCTCCGGGTCGATCACGACGAGCGTCGGCCACGCGCGGACCGCGTACTGCTTCCACGTGGCCAGCTCGGGATCGTCGAGCACCGGATGCTCCACGCCGTACCGCTCGACGGCGTCCACGACCGCCCGGTGCTCGGCCTCGTGGACGAACTTCGGCGAGTGCACGCCGACCACGACCACCGTGTCGCGGTGCTTCTCCTCCAGCTCCCGCAACTCGTCCAGCACATGCAGGCAGTTCACACAGCAGAACGTCCAGAAGTCCAGAACGACGATGCGTCCGCGCAGGTCGGCGAGGGTGTACTGCTGTCCGCCCGTGTTCAGCCAGCCGCCCTTGCCGATCAGCTCGGGGGCACGGACACGGACGCGACGGGGGGCCGGGGCCGGTGAGGAGTCGGTCATGCCTCAAGGGTGCCACCGGCCACCGACAGTCCCGCCCCGGCCCCCTTTGTCGCCGGTCGCTGCCGCAGTCGGGTCATTCCTCGCGGCATTTCCCGCGCGGGCCGGGAAGGTCCCGCCGGGCCGGGGAAGCGGTAGGGGTATGAGATTTCTCGTGTGTGACCGGCTGCTCGGGCTCGGAGACGACTACTGGATCGAGGACGACCGCGGCGACAAGGTCTACCTCGTCGACGGCAAGGCGATGCGGCTGCGGGACACCTTCGAGCTGAAGGACACCCATGGCCGGGTCCTGATCGACATCCACCGCAAGATGTTCGCCCTGCGGGACACGATGGTGATCGAGCGGGACGGCGAGCCGCTGGCCACGATCCGGCGCAAGCGGCTGTCGCTGCTGCGCAACCACTACCGGGTGGCTCTCGCGGACGGCCGCACCGAACTCGACGTCAGCGGCAGGATCCTCGACCGGGAGTTCGCGGTCGAGTACGACGGCGAACTCCTGGCCGTCGTCTCCCGCCGCTGGCTGCACGTGCGGGAGACGTACGGCGTCGACGTCGTACGCGAGGACGCCGATCCGGCGCTGCTGATCGCGGTGGCGGTGTGCGTGATCCACCTCGCGGACAAGGAGCGGCACGACGACTGAGGGCCGACGACTGAGGGCCGACGACCGAGGACCGACGACCGAGGACCGGCTGCTCGACAGAACAGCGGGTCAGCGGGTCAGCGGGGCGGGGTCGGCAGGCCGAGGACGCGGTCCTTGAGGGCCGGGAACAGTTCGCGGGTCGTGGCGACGGCGGCCGGGTCGAACTCGACGGTCAGGACCTCCTCGCCGGGGCCCGCCTCGGCCAGCACCTCGCCCCACGGATCGACCACGATCGAGTGACCCGCCTGCGGAACTCCGGCGTGCGTCCCGGCCGTTCCACAGGCGAGCACGAACGCCTGGTTCTCGACCGCCCGCGCCCGGGCCAGCAGCGTCCAGTGCGCCCGCCGGCGCTCCGGCCAGCCCGCGGAGAGGACGAAGGTCTCGGCGCCGGCGTCCACGAGGGCGCGGAACAGTTCCGGGAAACGGAGGTCGTAACAGGTGGCGACGCCGACGGTCGTCGCGGGGAGGCGGACCGTCACCGGCTCCTCGCCCGCGTTCATCAGCACGGCCTCGCCCTTGTCGAAGCCGAAGCGGTGGATCTTGCGGTAGGCGGCGGCCAGCTCGCCGGAGGGGGAGAAGACGAGCGACGTGTTGTAGAGCGCCCCTTCGTCCCCGGCGCCGCTCGCGGCGGGCGCCCGTTCCGGGATCGAGCCCGCGTGCAGCCACACGCCCGCGTCGCTCGCCGCCTTCGCCATCGCCTCGTACGTCGGCCCCTTCAACGGCTCCGCCTCGTCGGCGAACAGCTCGTAGGCGAACGCGCCGGTCGTCCACAGCTCAGGCAGCACCACGAGGTCGGCGCCGGCCTGTTCTCTTACCAGCGCGGCAGCCCGCAACCGCCGCGCTTCGACCGATTCGTCCTCATCTGCGGCGATCTGGAGGAGAGAGGCGCGCACACTACCACCGTCCTGGCATTCGAGTAGTCCACACGGGCCTACGATCGTCACACGAAAGCACTGCCGGGGTGCCTCACAGCAGCGTAACTTAGCGTTTCGTAGAGACCCGCCGACACTGCCGACACCCGCCACCTCCCGCTGGCAACGCCGCCACAGCCCACCCGAGTACCGACCGCCGAGGGGTCCCGTTTCCGTGAGTCTGCATCCCACCCTCCAGCCCTACGCCGACGCCTGGACCCACTCCATCGAAGCGATATCCGAGCTGGTGCAGCCTCTGGTCGAGGCGGACTGGAACCGCCGGACGCCGTGCCCGGGCTGGTCGGTCCGCGATGTCGTGTCCCACGTCATCGGGCTGGACTGCGAGATGTACGGCGACCCGCGTCCCATCCACACCCTCCCGCGCGACCTGTTCCACGTCACCAACGACCTCCAGCGCTACATGGAGATGCAGGTCGACGTGCGCCGCCACCACACGGCGCCGGAGATGACGTCCGAGCTGGAGTACACGGTCATCCGCCGCAACCGGCAACTGCGCAACGAGACGCGTCAGCCCCACACCAAGGTGCGCGGTCCGCTCGGCACCGAGCTCACGCTCGAGGAGTCGATGCGGCTCCACGCGTTCAACGTCTGGGTGCACGAGCAGGACCTGCGCACCGCCCTCGGCCGCCCCGGCAACCTCGACTCGCCCGGCGCCCACATCACCCGTGACGCGCTGCTGGCCGAACTCCCGGCGGTCGTCGCGGAGAAGGCCGACGCCCCGCGCAGTTCCGCGGTCGTCTTCGACGTGCACGGCCCGATCGAGTTCCTGCGCACCATCCGCGTCGACATCCAGGGCCGCGGCACCCTGGAGACGGCGCCGGCGCTCGGCCCCGCCGCCGCGTTCGCCCTCGACTGGGAGACCTTCGTCCGTCTGGCCTGCGGCCGGGTGACGGCGGACGCGGTCGCCGACCGGGTGAAGGCGGAGGGCGAGCCGGAGCTGACGGCGGCGATCCTGCGCAACTTCGCGGTCACCCGGTAGCCGGCGCCGGCCGGGTGCGGGACCCGACGAGGAACGGGCCCGTCGTGATCGTCACGACGGGCCCGTTCCTCGTTCTTCTCCGTGCTCGGCGGCTGACCTGGGATCAGCCGAGCCGGGCGAAGCCGTAGTTCAGCAGCTTCGTCGCGTCGGCGGCGCGCACCGTCGCGTTGGTGGAGGCCAGCACCGTGCCCACGACGGTCTTGCCGCCCCGGGTGGCGGCGAAGACGAGGCAGTACTTCGCCTCCGGGCCGGAGCCCGTCTTCACGCCGATGGCGCCGCTGTAGCTGCTCAGCAGCGTGTTGGTGTTGGTCCAGGCCCCCATGGTGCGGATAGAGCCGGTCTTGGTGACGGTCTTCGCGGTGTACGACTTGGTCTTGACGACCGCACGGAAGTTCGCGTTCTTCAGCGAGTTACTGGCGAGCTTCGTGAGGTCCTTGGCGGTGGAGTAGTTCGCCCCGCTGCCGATGCCGTCGAACGAGTCGAAGTGCGTGTTCGTCATGCCGAGCGTCTTCGCCTTGGCGTTCATCTTGGCGATGAAGCTCTTCACGCGCGCGGCCCGCGTCGTGCCCGTGCCGAACTTGTCGGCCAGCGCGTACGCGGCGTCACAGCCCGACGGCAGCATCAGCCCGTAGAGCAGCTGACGGACGGTCACCTTGTCGCCCACGATCAGACGGGCGGAGGACGCGGTGTTCGCGACGATGTAGTCGCTGTACGCCTTCTGGATGACGACCTTGGTGTCCAGGTTCAGGTTCGTCTGCGACAGCACGACGTTGGCCGTCATGATCTTCGTGGTGGAGCCGGTGGACAGCTTGGTGTCCATGCCCTTGTTGTAGAGCCCCGCACCGTTCGCGTTGTTCATCACGAAGCCGGTCTTGGCGGCGATCGTGGGCGTGGCGACAGCCTGCGCGGGAGCCGCGGTGAGGGCTCCGGTCGCGAGCACTGCGCCGGCGGTGACGGCAACGGCGGCGGCCCTGCGGACTCGGATGCCCTTGATGGCGGTTATCAACTGAAATACCCCGATTACGTCGAATGCCCCTGCGGTGCGGCCAAGTTCATAGGGGGAAAGAGATGGGCCGCACATGTGTGACACGTAAGTAGCACACAAAGTTGTGCGCCCGCCGGGCAGAATTTCCGATTACTTGATCCATTCCTTACCCGGACCCCACCACCGGACACCGCCACCCGCCTCACGACCGCCCCACGACCCGCCTCACGACCGGCACCGCGATCCGGTCCCGCAACAGGGCCCGCGAGTCCGCATCCTGGACCCGCCCCCCGTTGCGTACGTGTTGTATCTATCCTGTCGGCATGCAGTCCACCGCTCTGCCCGCCCGCGTCCCCTCCCCCGCTCCCGTCAAGCAGCCGCCTGCCGCCGACCGCGTGTACGCCCACGTCAAACAGGGTGTCCTGGACCGCCGTTACCAGGGTGGCGCCCTTCTCACCGAGGGAGAGCTCGCCGAGGCCGTGGGCGTCTCGCGCACTCCCGTGCGGGAGGCGCTGCTGCGCCTGGAGGTGGAGGGGCTGATCAAGCTCTATCCCAAGAAGGGCGCCCTGGTCCTGCCGGTCTCCGCACAGGAGATCGCGGACGTGGTGGAGACCCGGCTGCTGGTGGAGGAGCACGCGGCGCGCAAGGCGGTGCCCGCGCCGGCCGGGCTGATCGAGCGCCTGGAGGAACTGCTCGAGCGGCAGAGGGAGCAGACGGCGGCGGGCGACCTGGCCGCGGCCGCCGTGACGGACCGCTGCTTCCACGCCGAGATCGTCCGCAGCGGCGGCAACGAGATCCTGTCGCGGCTGTACGACCAGCTCCGCGACCGCCAGCTGCGGATGGGCGTCGCCGTGCTGCACTCGCACCCGGACCGGATCGCCAAGTCCCTCGCCGAGCACGAGGAGCTGCTGTGGGCGCTGCGCTCCGGCGACGCCGACGCGGCCGTCCGTATCGTGCACCGGCACATCGGCTGGTTCTCCCACCTGGCCCGCGGGGAGGTCCGGTGAGCACCGCGGCCCGCGGCCCGAACTCCACTCTTCCGGGTGACCCTCCCCCGCAGGGGACGCCCCCCGGAGGACGACGCGCGATGGCGGTCTGGGGGATCGGCGTCTCGGTCTACTTCGTCGCCGTCATCTTCCGCACGTCGCTCGGAGTGGCCGGCCTCGACGCCGCCGACCGCTTCCAGGTGAACGCCTCGGCCCTGTCCACCTTCTCGATCCTCCAGCTCCTGGTGTACGCGGGCATGCAGATACCGGTCGGCCTGCTGGTCGACCGGCTCGGCACGAGGAAGGTGCTGGCCATCGGCGCCGTGCTGTTCACGGCCGGACAGCTCGGCTTCGCCTTCTCCCCCTCCTACGGCACGGCCCTCGCCTCACGCGCACTGCTCGGCTGCGGTGACGCGATGACGTTCATCAGCGTGCTGCGGCTGGGCGGCAGGTGGTTCCCGGCGCGCCGCGGGCCGATGGTCGCGCAGCTCGCCGGCCTGGTGGGCATGGCGGGCAACCTCGTCTCCACCCTGGTGCTGGCACGCCTCCTGCACGGCGTCGGCTGGACGGCGGCCTTCGCGGGCAGCGCGGTGGCGGGTGCGGTGGTCCTGGTGCTCGTGCTGCTCTTCCTCCAGGACCACCCCGAGGGTCAGGAGCCGGAGCCCTTCCCGCACCGGGGCGCCGCGTACGTGCGCCGTCAGATCGCCGCGTCCTGGCGCGAGCCGGGCACCCGGCTGGGCCTGTGGGTGCACTTCACCACCCAGTTCCCGGCGATGGTGTTCCTGCTGCTGTGGGGCCTGCCCTTCCTGGTCCAGGCACAGGGCCTGTCGCGGGCGACGGCCGGCGAGCTCCTCACCCTGGTGGTCCTGTCCAACATGGTCGTCGGCCTCGTGTACGGGCAGATCGTGGCCCGTCATCACGAGGCGCGACTGCCGCTGGCCCTGGGCACGGTGGGCGCGACGGCGCTGATGTGGGCGGGCACGCTGGCCTGGCCCGGCGGCCGGGCGCCGATGTGGCTGCTCGTCGTGCTCTGCGCGGTGCTCGGCGCGTGCGGCCCCGCGTCCATGCTCGGCTTCGACTTCGCCCGTCCGGCGAACCCGCCCGAGCGGCAGGGCACCGCGTCCGGCATCACGAACATGGGCGGTTTCGTGGCGTCGATGACGACGCTCTTCGCGGTCGGCGTGCTGCTGGACGCGACGGGCGACGACTACCGCATCGCCTTCTCGTTCGTCTTCGTCCTGCAGGCCGTGGGCGTCAGCCAGATCCTGCGGCTGCGCGGGCGGGCGCAACGGCGGGAGCGGGAGCGGCTGGTGGCGAGCCGGGTGGAGACCGTGCACGTGCCGGCCTGAGGACGGGCGGGGCGCGCTCGGGGCCTGTCGCGCGGGGAGCCGCGCCCCGGGGTGTCCGGGGCGCGGCTCCCTGCGCCGGGGCCGGCTGCTCAGCCCCAGGTGATCAGTTTCTTCGGCTGCTCCAGGATCGCCGCCAGGTCGGCCAGCACCTTGGAGCCCAGCTCGCCGTCGACCAGGCGGTGGTCGAAGCTGAGCGCCAGCGTCGTGACCTGGCGGGGCTTCACCTTGCCCTTGTGGACCCACGGCTGGAGCTTGATCGCGCCGACCGCGAGGATCGCGGACTCGCCCGGGTTCAGGATCGGCGTTCCGGTGTCGACGCCGAAGACGCCGACGTTGGTGATGGTCACCGTGCCGCCCTGCATGGCGGCGGGGGAGGTCTTCCCCTCCCGCGCCGTCGACACCAGGTCGCCCAGCGACTCCGCCAGCTGCGGCAGGGTCTTGGCGTGGGCGTCCTTGATGTTGGGGACGAGCAGCCCCCGGGGCGTGGCGGCCGCGATGCCCAGGTTGACGTAGTGCTTGACCACGATCTCCTGCGCCGCCTCGTCCCACGAGGCGTTGATCTCCGGGTTGCGCCTGATCGCGACCAGCAGGGCCTTGGCGATGAGGAGGAGCGGGTTGACCCTGAGGCCGTGCAGGTCCTTGTCCTGCTTGAGCTCCTCGACGAGCTTCAGCGTGCGCGTCACGTCGATCGTCACGAACTCCGTGACGTGCGGCGCGGTGAACGCCGAGCCGACCATCGCCGCCGCCGTCGCCTTGCGGACGCCCTTCACCGGGATCCGGGTCTCACGAGCCGTGTCGTACGAGGGCGCGGGCGCCGCCGTGGCCGGTGCGGCGGCCGTGTCGGTGACCGGGGCCTGCGTCTGCGGCGACGCGGGGACCGCCGCCGGTGCGGCCGGGGTCGTGGGAGCCGTCGGGGCTGCGGCGGCGTGGACGTCCTCGCGGGTGATGATGCCGTCCGGGCCGGACGGGACCACCGTGGCGAGGTCGACGCCCAGGTCCTTGGCGAGCTTGCGGACCGGCGGCTTCGCCAGCGGCCGCTCCTTCACGGCCGGGGCCGCGCCGTGGCCGTTCAGCTCGGCCTGGAGCGTGTCCGGGACCCGTGCGACCGTGATCTCCGGGCCCTTGCGCGGACGGCGCTTGGTGGACGACGCCGCCACGCCGTACCCGACGAGCACCGGCTGACGTCCCGAGCCGACCGGCTTCGGCGCCGGCTGCGCCTGAGGCCGCTCCGGGGCGGCCGGCGTCTGCACGGCGGCCTGCGCCGGCACTTCGGCGGCCGGGGCGGCGGGCGCTGCTGCGCCGCCGGACCCGCCCGCCACGTCGACCGCGATGATCGACATGCCCACGTCGACCGTGGCGCCCTCGGGGAAGCGCAGCTCGCGCACCACCCCGTCGTAGGGGATGGGCAGTTCGACGGCGGCCTTGGCCGTCTCGACCTCGCACACCACCTGCCCGTCCGTCACCGTGTCGCCGGGCTGGACGTACCACTTGAGGATCTCGGCCTCGGTGAGTCCCTCGCCCACGTCGGGCATCTTGAACTCGCGTACGGACGCTTCCGTCATCGTCGTCACGACCCTCTCCTCAGTACGCCAGGGCACGGTCGACGGCGTCGAGCACCCGGTCCAGGCCAGGCAGGTACTCCTCCTCCAGGCGCGCCGGCGGGTACGGGGCGTGATAGCCGCCGACCCGCAGGACCGGCGCCTCCAGGTGGTAGAAGCAGCGCTCCGTGATCCGGGCGGCGATCTCCGCGCCCGATCCGAAGAACACCGGCGCCTCGTGGACGACGACCAGGCGGCGGGTCTTCTCCACGGACGCCTGGATCGAGTCGAAGTCCAGCGGGGAGACCGAGCGCAGGTCCAGGACCTCCAGGTTCTTGCCCTCCTCGGCGGCCGCGGCGGCGACCTCCTGGCAGAGCTTCACCATCGGGCCGTAGGCGACCAGCGTCAGGTCCGTGCCCTCACGGACGACCTGGGCCCGGTGCAGCGGGCCGGGGATGGCCTCGGTGTTGACCTCGCCCTTGTCCCAGTAGCGCCGCTTCGGCTCGAAGAAGATCACCGGGTCGTCGCTCTGGATGGCCTGCTGCATCATCCAGTACGCGTCGGAGGCGTTGGACGGGGAGACGATCTTCAGGCCCGACACGTGGGCGAAGAGCGCCTCGGGGGACTCCGAGTGGTGCTCGACCGCGCCGATGCCGCCGCCGTAGGGGATGCGGACGACGACCGGCATCTTGACCTTGCCCAGCGAGCGCGCGTGCATCTTCGCGAGCTGGGTGACGATCTGGTCGTAGGCCGGGAAGACGAAGCCGTCGAACTGGATCTCCACGACCGGGCGGTAGCCGCGCAGGGCCATGCCGATCGCGGTGCCGACGATGCCCGACTCGGCGAGCGGGGTGTCGATGACGCGGCTCTCGCCGAAGTCCTTCTGCAGGCCGTCCGTGACACGGAAGACGCCGCCGAGCTTGCCGACGTCCTCGCCCATCACGAGGACCTTGGGGTCCGTCTCGAGGGCGCGGCGCAGCGACTCGTTGATCGCCTTGGCCAGGGCCAGGTTCTTGGTGCTCACGCTGTCCGCCATGTCAGTTTCCCCCCGTACCCGCGGCGACGCCGCTGTCGGACTCCGTCGCGAAGGACTCCTGGTACGCGGCGAACTGGGCCCGCTCCTCGTCGACGAGCGCATGTCCGTCCGCGTACACGTTCTCGAAGATGGCGAAGTGGTCCGGGTCGGGCATGGCGCGGACCGCTTCGCGCACTCGCCTTCCCAACGCCTCGCTCTCGGCCTCGAGTTCCGCGAAGAATCCCTCGTCCGTGTGGTTTGACGCCTCGAGGTGGCGGCGCAGGCGCAGGATCGGGTCCTTCGCCTCCCAGGACTCGCGCTCCTCGTCGGCCCGGTACTTGGTGGGGTCGTCGGAGGTGGTGTGCGCGCCCATGCGGTACGTGTACGCCTCGACGAGGGTGGGGCCCTCGCCGTTGCGGGCGCGCTCCAGCGCCCACCTGGTGACCGCGAGGCAGGCGAGGACGTCGTTGCCGTCGACGCGGACGCCCGGGAAGCCGTAGCCCTGCGCGCGCTGGTAGAGCGGGACGCGGGTCTGCTTCTCGGTGGGCTCGGAGATCGCCCACTGGTTGTTCTGGCAGAAGAACACGACGGGCGCGTTGTAGACGGCGGAGAAGGTGAAGGACTCCGCCACGTCGCCCTGGCTGGAGGCGCCGTCGCCGAAGTAGGCGATCACGGCGCTGTCCGCGCCGTCCATGGCCACGCCCATCGCGTACCCGGTCGCGTGCAGCGTCTGGGAGCCGATGACGATGGTGTAGAGGTGGAAGTTGTTGCCGTTGGGGTCCCAGCCGCCGTTGTTCACGCCGCGGAACATGCCGAGCAGGTTGGTCGGGTCGACGCCGCGGCACCAGGCGACGCCGTGCTCGCGGTAGGTCGGGAAGACGTAGTCGTCGTCGCGCAGGGCCCGGCCGGAGCCGATCTGGGCGGCCTCCTGGCCGAGCAGCGAGGCCCACAGGCCGAGCTCGCCCTGCCGCTGCAGGGAGGTCGCCTCGGCGTCGAAGCGACGGGTGAGCACCATGTCGCGGTACAGGCCGCGGAGGTCTTCGGGGGTGACGCCGGCGACGTACTGGGCGAACTCGGCGTTCTTCGCGTTCTTGACCCGCTTGCCCTCCGGCGTCAGCAGCTGCACGAGCTCGGGCTCGGCGCTCTTCCCGGCGGCGCGAGTGGTGCGCCCGGAGCCGGTGTCGCCGGCCTTGCTTCCGGCGCTGCGTCGCGGCTTGCGCGCGGCAGTGCTCTCCACGGTCACGTGTGCTCCTCCGTCGTTCCGGCCCCCGGGGTTGCCGGGTGGCTGGGGGTCCCCCGGCTCTTTGGGAGCCTGGGGGAGCGGCTCACCTGTTTCCGACACCCGTGCACGGGGTGGGTGCCGCTCGGCCGGAACAGGCGTGACAGGTGCCCCGGCGAGCGCCCTGCAGTCATCACGTTACCCAGTGCTCCACATACTTGTGAAACCCCTCCTGACCTGCGTTTTTGCTTGGATTTCCAAGTAAATCGGCAAAGTCGGGAAGGAGCCTGGTCACAGCCTTGCAGGAGGCCGGAGCAACGGCACGTTAACCCGGCCACCCAGGCCACGGGAAGAGTCAGTATGTGAGACCGGGTGGGGGTACGGGTTCCGCCGGGCGCTTCCGGAGGCCGCCGGGCGCCGCCGGAAGCCGTCCGCGGACGGCTCGGCGCGATCGCCGACGACCACCTGTGACACCTGTTGACCTGAGGCGACTGGTCGTGACTTTCTGTGACAACGCCCAGCTCACAGCCTCGCTCCGTGCCCTAGCATCGGGCGCGTGCCGCGCTCCTGTGTACCACCTTCCATGCCCCACGCGCCCCCTTTGAGCGCTCTGCTCCGCCGGTACGCCGCCGGTACGGCGCTCGCCTGCGAACCCGTTGACGAAGGCCTGCTCAACCGCGGCTACCGGCTGCGCACCACCCGCGGCCGCTACTTCCTCAAGCACCATTTCGACCCCGACACCGCCGACCCCGCCTCCGTCGCCCGTCAGCACCGGGCCACCGAGCGGCTCGCCGACCTCGGCGTCCCGGTCGCTCCCCCGCTCCGCGCCCACGACGGCCGCACCGTCGCCGTCGTCGGCGGCCGCGTCTACGCCCTCCACCCCTGGGTCGAGGGCCGGCACCGCCACGGCTCCCAGCTCACCGCCGGCCAGTGCGGTCGTCTGGGGGCGCTGCTGGGAGCGGTGCACGCCGGCCTGGAGCACGTGATGCCCACGGCGCGCGAGCCCGAGCGCGCCCCCCTCGCGCAACGCGCTCCGGCGCGCGGACCGCAGGCGTCCGCCCAGCCGAGCGCGGACCCCGCCGACACCTTCGTCCTCATCGACGACCTCCTCGCGCGCGTGCGCCGCCGTCGCCCCGCGGACGCCTTCGACGAGCTCGCCCGCCACCGCCTCCTGGAGCGCCGCACGCTGCTGGAACGGCACGCGGACCGGCGGCCTCCGCGCACCGGGCCGGTCGGCTGGGTGCACGGGGACTTCCACCCCTTCAACCTGCTCTACCGCGGCGACGCCCCCGCCGCCATCGTCGACTGGGACCGGCTCGGCGTGCAGCCCCGCGCGGAGGAGGCCGTCCGCGCTGCCGCGATCTTCTTCGTCCGGCCCGACGGCACGCTCGACCTGCCGAAGACGAGGGCGTACGCACGCGCGTACCGGCGCGCGGCCGACGCCGCGCCCTGCGAACTCGCCGCGGCCGTGCACCGCGTCTGGTGGGAGCGTCTCAACGACTTCTGGATGCTGCGCTGGCACTACGAGCGCGGCGACACGCGCGCGGACCCGCAGTTCCCGGCGGCCTCCGCGCTGGCCGTCTGGTGGACACGGGAGTACGACGCCGTTCGCGGCGCGTTCACCGGCTGACCGGGACGCCGGCGCCGCCCACACCGGACGAGCACGCGCGCGTGGCCGGCACGGTGCGGGCGGCCCGGGTCGCTCAGTTGGGGAGGCCTGCGCCCCCGAGGGTGGTGGTGCCCTGGTCGGCGCCGCCCGTCGGGTCCGGCGAGGCCGGCGGGCTCGGGTCGGTCTCCGGGTCGGACGGCTTGTCCGACGGGGTGGCCGACTGGTCGTCCGTCGGCTCGTCGCTGGCGGACTGGGACGGCGAGGAGGACGGCGAGCGCGACGGCTTGTACGACGGCGAGTAGTTGTGGTTGTCGTTGGACCCGGTGCCGTCGTCCGTGCTGTCGCCCGTGGACGTGTCCGACTCCTCGTCGCTCGGCTCCGTGCTCGGAGAGGCGTTCGAGGCCGGTGACGAGACGGTCGGCGACGTGCTGGCCCCTCCGCCGCCCGTGCCGCCGCCCTTGTTGTTCAGCGCGAGCGCGACGCCCGCGGCGATGGCGATCACCGCGAAGACGGCGAGGATCCACAGCTTGCCGCGGCCGCTGCCCTTGTTGCCGTGGCCCTCGAAGCCGCCGTCGTCACCGCCGCCGTAACCGGTGGGCAGGATCGGCTGCGGGATCTGCGAGGTGTGGGAGCCGTCCGCGCCGTGCGGCAGCACGGTGGTGCTCGCGAAACCGCCTGACGGCGTGCCGCGGCCGTCGGTGACGGCCACGGGCCCGGTGTTCCAGGTCCCGGTGTGGCCGCCCTGGTCGTACAGCATCTGCAGCCCGTACTGGACCAGGCCGCGCATCTCCTCCGCCGTCTGGAAACGGTCGTCGGGGTCCTTCGCCAGCGAGCGCATGACGAGCCCGTCGAGTTCCGGCGGGCACTCGCCGCCCGAGGTCTGCGACGGCGGCACCGGGATGTCCTGGACGTGCTGGTAGACCACCGACAGCGGCGTCTCACCGGTGAAGGGGGGCCGCAGCGCGAGCAGTTCGTACAGCAGACAGCCCGTCGCGTACAGGTCGGATCGGTGGTCGACGGCCTTGCCGAGCGCCTGCTCCGGGGAGAGGTACTGCGGGGTGCCCATGACCATGCCGGTCTGCGTCATCGTCGTGGACGCGCCGTGCAGGGCGCGCGCGATGCCGAAGTCCATCACCTTGACCGCGCCATTGTGCGTGATGATCACGTTCGCCGGCTTGATGTCGCGGTGCACGATGCCGTGCTGGTGCGAGTAGGCGAGCGCCTCGAGCACGCCGGAGGTGATGATCAGGGCCTGCTCGGGCCCGGGCGCCTCGGCGTTGAGGAGCAGGTCGCGGATGGTGCGGCCCTCGACGATCTCCATCACGATGTACGGCACGCTCTGACCGCCGACGAAGTCCTCGCCGGAGTCGTACACGGCGACGATCGCGTGGTGGTTGAGACCGGCCACCGACTGCGCCTCACGCGTGAAGCGGGCCTTGGACACCGGGTCCTCGGCCAGATCGGCGCGCAGCAGCTTGACCGCGACGGTACGCCCGAGACGCACGTCCTCGGCTGCGAACACCTCGGCCATGCCGCCCCGGCCGAGTCTGCGGGTCAGCCGGTACCGGCCGTCCCCGACAAGCCCTCCGTTGCCCCAGTTCTCCGGCGCATCTGACATACCGCCGCCAGTCGCCTCGGGGTCGGACGGGCCCTGAGCGCGCTGCTGTGCCATCAGTCCTCGCCGTCGTTTCTGCCCGCGGTGCGCGCGGTGTTGTCACGGTCTCCGTCGGCCACGCTACAGCCTCCGCGCAAGCCTCCGGTCCGGGACGATCGCCATGATGACGACCCGGACGGGCCCGGGCGCGGGTCCGGGACGGACCGGTCATGCAACCCGCATCCCGTGCCGGCGTGCAAATCCTGTGTACCTGCCGTACGGCAGCTGTAACGCTTCCGCGACGCTTCTTTCTCGTAGGGTCACGGAACGGGCACCGAACTTGACGTGTCGGTGCCCTGCGGCAGACTTGGCCGGGATTAGCACTTTGGATCAACGGCAGTCAACGGTGCCGAAGGCCTACGGGGGACGCAGAAGATGAGCCACGACGGCGGCCAAGGCCGGTACGCGGGGCGGGCGCTCGCCGCCGGCCGCTATCAGCTGCGCGACCTGCTCGGCGAGGGCGGCATGGCCTCGGTGCACCTCGCCTACGACGCCGTGCTCGACCGGCAGGTCGCGGTCAAGACCCTGCACACCGAACTGGGCCGTGAGCAGGCCTTCCGCGAGCGGTTCCGCCGCGAGGCCCAGGCCGTGGCCAAGCTCACGCACACCAACATCGTCTCCGTCTTCGACACCGGAGAGGACGAGGTCGACGGGCTGACGACGCCGTACATCGTCATGGAGTACGTCGAGGGCCGTCCGCTCGGCTCGGTGCTCGACGAGGACGTGCGGCAGCAGGGCGCGATGCCCGCCGACAAAGCGCTGAAGATCACCGCGGACGTGCTGGCGGCGCTGGAGATCAGCCACGAGATGGGTCTGGTCCACCGCGACATCAAGCCCGGCAACGTGATGATGACCAAGCGCGGAGTGGTCAAGGTGATGGACTTCGGCATCGCGCGCGCGATGCAGTCCGGCGTCACCTCGATGACGCAGACCGGCATGGTGGTCGGCACCCCGCAGTACCTCTCGCCCGAACAGGCCCTGGGACGTGGCGTGGACGCCCGGTCCGACCTCTACTCGGTCGGCATCATGCTGTTCCAACTGGTCACCGGAAGGCTGCCGTTCGAGGCGGATTCGCCGCTTGCGATCGCGTACGCGCACGTGCAGGAGGAGCCGGTGGCTCCTTCGTCGATCAACCGGGCGCTGCCGCCTGCCGTCGACGCGCTCGTCGCCCGCGCGCTGAAGAAGAACCCGAACGAGCGTTTTCCGACCGCGGTCGCCATGCGCGACGAGTGCCTGCGCGTCGCCGCCTCCTTCCAGCCGGCCCCGCCGAGCATCGTCCCCGGCGCGCAGACGGCGAGCGGCGCGGGCGTCGGCTCCGCGGTGTTCCCGCCGGTCGGCCAGGGCACCCCGGCGCCGCAGGGAAACGTCCAGACGCCCTACCAGCCCGCGCCGAACCCGAACCCGTACGGCACCCCGACGCCGTCGCCCTCCTACGGCTACCCGCAGCAGGGCGGCTACCAGACGCCGGCGCCGGCGTACAGCCACCAGCAGGCGCCCACCCCGCCCGGGTACCACCTGAGCCCGCAGGCGTCGACCGCGGTGGCCCCGGGCAGCGCCCGCCGGAGCAGGGCGGTGCTGGTCTGCTCGGCGGTGGTCGCCGTGGTGGCGGTCGGCGGCCTCATCGGCAGCATCGCCACGAACGGGAAGGGCGACGACGGGAAGGGCGGCGGGAGCAGCGCCTCGCCCTCGGCGACCAAGGCGGCGGGTTACCGCGCACCGGACCCCAGCAAGACGATCGAGGCGACGGAGTGCTCCGAGCCGCAGGAGTCGTACAACGACCCCGACAAGATCCGGGTGCCGGACTTCAAGTTCAAGTACATCGGCTCGGTCAAGGAGTGCCTCCAGGCCGCCGGCTGGAAGATCAAGGTCACGAACATGGACGAGAACACGTACGGCGCCGGAGCGGTCATGGACCAGTTCCCCTCCGCCGGGACGGACGTCGACCCGAAGAACATGCCCGAGATCGAGCTGAGGGTGTCCACGGGCAACCCTGCGTCCTGACGCCCGGGCGCGACAGCGCAGCGGG
Source organism: Streptomyces sp. NPDC020597 (assembly GCF_044335095.1). Taxonomy (NCBI): domain Bacteria; kingdom Bacillati; phylum Actinomycetota; class Actinomycetes; order Kitasatosporales; family Streptomycetaceae; genus Streptomyces; species Streptomyces sp. NPDC020597. The sequence continues at coordinate 157,656 of NZ_JBIRUL010000004.1, forward strand.
GAAGGCAGCAGCTGAGGCAGCAGGAAGGGGGCCCGGCGTCCAGGACGCCGGGCCCCCTTCCTGTCCGGTCGTTGGGGTGGTCGGGTGCTACAGGTACGGTCCGCCGGTGCGCCCGCCCGCACGCGGGTCGTCGCCGCCCTCGTGGCCGACGCCGGGCGGCAGGGCGCGACGCATCTGCTCCAGCTGGGCGCGCGCGGCCATCTGCTGGGCGAAGAGGGTGGTCTGGATGCCGTGGAAGAGGCCCTCGAGCCAGCCGACCAACTGGGCCTGCGCGATGCGCAGCTCCGCGTCGCTCGGGGTCGACTCCTCGTTGAACGGCAGGGAGAGCCGCTCCAGTTCCTCGACCAGTTCCGGCGCCAGGCCGTCCTCCAGCTCCTTCACCGAGCTCGAGTGGATCTCCTTCAGCCGGGCCCGGCTCGCCTCGTCCAGAGGAGCCGCGCGCACCTCCTCGAGCAATTGCTTGATCATGCTGCCGATGCGCATCACCTTCGCGGGCTGCTCGACCTGTTCCGTCACCGGGATCTCACGGGAGTCCTCGTCGGCGTCGATGCCGCCCAGCGCCATGCCGTCCTGGCCGACGACCAGGATCTTCTGGGCGTTCTCCGGCGACCTTTCGTTCCTCGACATCTCCATCCCGCCATTCTCGCGCACACTCCGCCCGGTCGACGTGCGGCCCCCGCGTGAGCTGCCGTCGCTCCCGTTCGGCGGATTCCGGAATGCGGCCCCATTTCACGAATGTGAGGCTTGTCGCGTCCTTTTCTTAGGTCTCCTCTTGGCGACCGGGCAGTGGGAGGGGGTCACGGACGTGACTCCATGGCAGCGGACGCCGGGCGCGACGCGCACCGGCGATCGAGAGCGCGCGGCGGTACGCGCACGGAAGCGGGCTCGGCGCACGACCGCTCTCGTGCGGACGCCCGCGGCGACGGGCGCGGTGGCCCTGGCCGGCGTGTGCCTGCTGCTGCCGGGCAGCGGCGGCGCGTCGTACGCGGCCGCCCCGGCGCACGCCGTCGCACCGCAGTCCGCAGGCCCGTCCCCTTCCCCGTCCTCCCGTGAACCGGATCGGGCGGGAAGCCGGGCGGGCGAAGGACGGCAGCGCCCCGGGCGGGCGCCCGACGAGGCCGAGGCGGCGGACGACGCCTCCGATGTGGGCGCGCTGCCCGACGACCCGGACGAGGCGAGCGCCGGCGACGCGGAGGCCGAGGACGGCGACACCGGCGACGACACCGCCGCGCCCGCGTCGCCGGAGGCCTCCGTTCCCGCGACCCCGGCCGCGCCGCGGGACGACGCACGGCAGGCGGCCGCCCAGGGGGAGGGGGCCGACGGTCCCGTGCTGGAGATCCTTCCGCTCGGCAGCGGCCTCGTCCTCATCGGTCTGGGCATCGCCCTCGCCCTCGCGGCGCTGCGCCTGCGGCGCGGATAGCTCGGGCGCCCCGGTCGACGGGTCGGTGGGTCGACGGGTAGGCGTCAGGGGGCGATCAGCAGCACCTTGCCGACATGGCCGCTCTCCTCGACGACGCGGTGGGCGGCGGCCGCCTCGCTCATCGGCAGTTCGCGGTCGACGACCGGGCGCACCTGGCCGCCCGCGAGCAGCGGCCAGACGTGCTCGCGCACGGCCGCCACGATGGCGGCCTTCTCCTCCAGAGGCCGGGACCGCAGCGACGCCGCGCTGACGGCGGCCCGCTTCCCGAGGAGCATGCCGATGTTCAGCTCCGCCTTGACGCCGCCCTGCATGCCGATGATCGCGAGCCTGCCGTTGACGGCGAGGGCCTGCACGTTGCGGTCCAGGTATTTCGCGCCCATGTTGTCGAGGATGACGTCCGCGCCCGCGCCGTCGGTGGCCTTCTTCAGCTCGGCGACGAAGTCCTGCTCGCGGTAGTCGATCAGAATGTCGGCGCCCAGCCCGGCGCACCGGCCCAGCTTCGCGGCGGTGCCCGCGGTGACGGCGACCTTCGCGCCGACGGCCTTGGCCAGCTGGATCGCCATGGTTCCGATGCCGCTGGACCCGCCGTGCACCAGCAGCGTCTCGCCCGGCCGGAGGTGGGCGATCATGAAGACGTTCGACCAGACGGTGCTGGTGACCTCGGGGAGCGCGGCGGCCTGCCGCAGGTCGACGCCCTTCGGCAGGGGCAGCAGCTGGCCGGCCGGCACGGCGACCCGCTGCGCGTATCCGCCGCCCGCGAGCAGCGCGCACACCTCGTCGCCGACGTTCCAGCCGGACACCCCCGGGCCGATCTCGGCGATCCGGCCGGAGCACTCCAGGCCCGGATATCGGGAGGCCCCGGGCGGCGGGGCGTAGAAGCCCTGCCGCTGCAGGATGTCGGCGCGGTTGACGGCGCTGGCCACCACCTCGACCAGGACCTCGCCCTCGCCGGGTACGGGATCGGGGACCTCGTCCCAGATCAGCGCCTCGGGACCACCGGGTTCGGGAATCGTGATCGCATGCATGGGGCGACGCTACTCCTCCCCTCTCCGCCTCCTCCGGTCACGGTCCGCGGCGGGCAGCGAGGGCCCCGGGCGGAAATCCGGGTGCGATCACCGATGAGTTCCGGCGAAGGTAAAGGTCTCCCCATGCGTAGCCCGAGTACGCGGAAGGAACCCCATGAGCGATCACCCCGCCGGCCCGGCGATCGAGACCGTGGGCCTGGTGAAGACGTTCGGCGGCACCAGGGCGGTGGACGGCGTCGATCTCGCCGTGCCCACCGGCACGGTCTACGGCCTCCTCGGCCCGAACGGCGCCGGAAAGACCACCACCGTCAAGATGCTCGCCACGCTGCTGCGGCCCGACGGCGGTGAGGCCCGGATCTTCGGCCACGACGTCGTCCGCGAGGCCGACGAGGTGCGCGGCCGGGTCAGTCTCACCGGCCAGTACGCCTCCGTCGACGAGGACCTCACCGGCACCGAGAACCTGGTGCTGCTGGGGCGGCTCCTCGGGCACGGCAAGAAGGCGGCGCGGGAACGGTCCGCCCAGCTCCTGGCCGCCTTCGGACTCGGGGAGGCGGCCGCGAAGCAGGTCAAGCACTACTCGGGCGGCATGCGGCGCCGCATCGACATCGCCGCCTCCATCCTCAGCACGCCCGACCTGCTCTTCCTCGACGAGCCGACCACGGGACTCGACCCCCGCAGTCGCAACCAGGTCTGGGACATCGTGCGGGCGGTGGTCGCCCAGGGCACCACCGTGCTGCTGACCACGCAGTACCTCGACGAGGCGGACCAGCTGGCGTCCCGGATCGCCGTCATCGACCGGGGACGGGTCATCGCCGAGGGCACGAAGGGCGAACTGAAGGCGTCCGTCGGCGCCGGCTCCGTCCATCTGCGGCTGCGTGACGCCGACCAGCGGCCGACGGCCGAACAGGTGCTGCGGCTGACCCTGGACGCCGACGTCCAGCCCGAGCCGGATCCCGTGGCGCTGACCGCCCGGCTGAGCGCCGCCGCGCAGGACGGCGCCGCCGAGCAGGCCGCCCGCGCCCTCGGCGAACTCGCCCGGGCCGGCGTCACCGTCGACAACTTCTCCCTGGGCCAGCCCAGCCTGGACGAGGTGTTCCTCGCCCTCACCGGACACGACACACAGGCCGACGCCGGCAGCCGGGCGGCCCGGGAAGGCGAGGAGGCGGCATGAGCACCACGACCACCACGGACGTCCAGGACCTGGCACCGGTCAGCGCCGAATCGCTGGCCGCCCTGCTCGTGATGAAGGAGCGGCCACCGCGCCCGAGCGCGCTGTCCGCCTCCCTGACCTTCGGCTGGCGGGCGATCCTCAAGATCAAGCACGTGCCGGAACAGCTCTTCGACGTGACCGCGTTCCCGATCATGATGGTGCTGATGTACACGTACCTCTTCGGGGGCGCCCTGGCCGGATCCCCGGAAAAGTACATCCAGTTCCTGCTGCCGGGCATCCTGGTGATGTCGGTCGTGATGATCACGATGTACACGGGTGTCTCCGTGAACACCGACATCGAGAAGGGCGTCTTCGACCGCTTCCGGTCGCTGCCGATCTGGCGGCCGTCGACGATGGTCGGCTATCTGCTCGGCGACGCCCTGCGCTACGCGATCGCGTCCGTGGTCATGCTCACCGTGGGCGTCGTGCTCGGCTACCGGCCGGACGGCGGGGTTGCGGGAGTCGTCGCCGGCATCGCCCTGCTGATCGTCTTCTCGTTCGCGTTCTCGTGGATCTGGACGATGTTCGGGCTGCTGCTGCGCACCGAGAAGTCGGTGATGGGCGTCAGCATGATGGTGATCTTCCCGCTCACCTTCCTGTCCAACGTGTTCGTCGACCCGCACACCATGCCGGGCTGGCTGCAGGCGTTCGTCAACAACAGCCCCGTCACCCATCTCGCCTCGGCGGTGCGCGGCCTGATGGCGGGCGACTGGCCGGGCGCCGAGATCGCCTGGACGCTGGGCTGGGCGGGACTGTTCGTGCTGGTCTTCGGGCCGGTCACCATGCGGCTGTACAACCGCAAGTAGCACGGACCGGAACAACAGGGCCCGATGCCCCGTTGCCGGCACCTTGTGACGCCGGCTCCGGCCCGTCTCAGGCCGGCGGGAGCGGCGGGACGCCGGGCATGCCCGGCGTCCCGAGCGTGGCCCGCCCCGGGCCGGGGCCGATCCGCACGATGGCGACCAGCCGGTCCGTCGGCTCCAGCACGCCGATCGCCGGATCGTCGTAGGCGAGCACCCGGTGGCCTCGGACGACGCTCACCACCAGGTCGGCCGTCTCCCGCGGACCCCGGCCGACCTCGGCCTTGGTGACGGGACGTTCGACGAGGTCGAGCCCGTCGCCCTGCCGGATGAGGTCCTCCATGACGCTGCCCGCCGCCGGACTGAGCACCGACAGACCGAGCAACCGGCCGGCCGCGCCGGCACTGGTGATGACCTCGTCGGCGCCGGACTGGCGCAGCAGCGGCGCGTTCTCCTCCTCGCGGACCGCCGCCACGATCTTCGCGCCCGGATTGAGCTGCCGGGCCGTCAGCGCCACCAGCACGGCCGTGTCGTCGCGCTGGGTCGCGATGACGATCCGCCCCGCCCGCTGTACCTCCGCCCGCCGCAGCACGTCGCTGCGCGTGGCATCGCCGACGACGCCCTGGTAGCCCTCGGCCCTTGCCCCGTCGATCGCCTTCGCGCTCGGGTCGATCACCACGACCTGCTCCTTGCGCAGCCCGGAGGTACAGGCCGTCCGGATCGCGGACCGTCCCTTCGTTCCGAAGCCGACGACGACAGTGTGGTCGCGCAAGGGGACCTCCGGGATCATGGACATCTGCGGGCTCATGGACACGTGTTGCAGCATGACGGGCGCGGGCCCGCCGGGAACCATGGTGCCCACCGTTCGGATCACCATCACAGGGGGCACGGGTTGAAGGACCACGAACGACCGCCGGCGCGTCCGGTCAGGCTGTCCCTCTTCAGGTCCCTCTGGTACCGCTCTCGCACCGAGGCCCGGGACGACGCCGAGGCGGGCCGCTCCATCACAATGCCCGTACGCATCGGCGCGCCCCCGCTGCTGCAGGTGCTGCGCCGCCTCAGCATCGCCCTGCTGGTGCTCGCGATCACCACACTGATCGTCTACGCCGACCACGACGGTTACAACGACAACTCCGACGGCTCCGTGAGCCTCCTGGACGCCGCCTACTACGCCACCGTCACGCTCTCCACCACCGGCTACGGCGACATCACACCCGTCAGTGACACGGCCCGGCTCATCAACATCCTGGTCATCACGCCGCTGCGCGTCCTGTTCCTGATCATCCTGGTCGGCACCACCCTCGAGGTGCTCACCGAACGCACCCGGCAGCAGGTCCGCATCCACCGCTGGCGGGTCCGCACCCGCGGCCACATCGTGGTCGTCGGCTACGGCACCAAAGGACGGCACGCGGTGGAGACGCTGATCGGCAACGGCATCTCCAGGGACCAGATCGTGATCGTGGACGCACAGCGCAAGTCCGCGCTCCAGGCCGGCGACGACGGACTCGTGTCGGTGACGGGTGACGCCACCCGCTCGGAGACCCTGACGAAGGCCGAGGTCCAGAGCGCCTCCCGGGTGATCGTGGCACCCCAGCGCGACGACACCGCGGCCCTCGTCACCCTGACCGCCCGCCAGCTCAACCGGCGCGCCACGATCGTCGTCGCCGCCCGCGAGGACGAGAACGTGCCGTTGCTCAAACAGAGCGGCGCGGACACCGTGGTCACCAGTTCCAGCTCCGCAGGCCGACTGCTCGGCGTGTCGCTGGTCAGCCCGACCGTGGCCCGGACGCTGGAGAACCTGATGACCCTCGGCAGCGGCCTGGACCTCATCGAGCGCCCGGTCTCCGGCGCGGAGGTGGGAGAGTCCCCGCGCTCCTGCACCGACCTGATCGTGGCCGTCGTGCGGGGCAAGCAGCTCCTGGACTACGCCGATCCCCGACTCACCCGTCTCCAGTCGGGGGACCGTGTGATCACCGTCAGCCGAGCCGTCCCGGCCGCCGACGAACAGGAAAGTTTCACGTGAAACACCGCTTCGTGGAGCACCCCATCAAGAAGCACCGGGTCAGGAAGTACCGCTTCGAGGGGCGCCCCTTCGTGAAAGCCTGCTGTTTCACGTGAAACAGGCGCCGACGCCGGCCGTCGCCCAGGGCAGGTCGAGGAGTTCGGTCTCCTGACCCGCCCGCGCACCACCGGGCGGCACGACGGCGAGGGCGTCAGCCGCCGCGATACCGCGCAGCATGGCCGGCCCGTTGTAGTGCAACGGCACGGCGTGGTCACCTCGCAGGGACACCGGGACGAGCCGCGTGTCGTACGGATGGCCGTGCACCGTGTCCCGCAACGGCAGTGCGTACGACTCGGGCGCCGGGCGGGCCGCCAGGGTCCGCACCAGCGGCTCCGCCAGCGTGAGCAGGCCGGAGACGGCCGCGAGGGGATTACCGGGCAGACCGACGAGGTGCTGGTCGTCCTTGGTGCGGGCCAGCAGCATGGGATGACCGGGGCGCACCTTCACGCCGTCCACGAGGAGTTCGGCGTCGATACGGCGCAGTGTGGGGTGCACATGGTCGACGGGGCCCGCGGCAGTGCCGCCGGTGGTGACGATGAGGTCGGCGCCCGAACCGGTGACCGCCTTGTGCAGGGCCTTGGCGTCGTCGCCGAGCCTGCGCACGGCGATGACGTCGGCGCCGAGCGCGCGCAGCCACGGGGGCAGCATCGGGCCGAGCGCGTCCCGGATGAGTCCGTCGCGCGGGCGGCCCTCGGCGAGCAGTTCGTCGCCGAGGACGAGCACCTCGACCCGGGGCCGCGGGACGGCGCTCAGCGTGTCGTATCCGGCGGCCGCGGCGAGTCCGAGCACGGCCGGCGTCACCACCGCTCCGGCGAGCAGCAGCTGGTCCCCGCTGCGGCACTCCTGGCCCCGGGGCCTGATGTCCTGGCCGTGCTGCATCTCGCGGGTGGGGTGCAGCCGGCCGTTGTCGTCGGTGCGCCCGTGCTCGCTGCGCAGCACCGCGGTGGTGTCCGCGGGAATCCGGGCTCCGGTGGCGATCCGGACGGCCTCGCCGTCGGCGAGGGGCGCGGGGGCCGCGCTTCCTGCGAGCAGGCCCTCGTCCCGGACGTGCCAGGGGCCGGGGCCGGCGACCGCCCACCCGTCCATCGCCGAGGTGTCGAACGACGGCAGGTCGGTGAGAGCGGTCAGCGGAGCGGCGAGGACGAGGCCGAGCGCGTCGCCGAGGGTCACGGAGACGGGGGCGCGGCGGGCTGCGCGGGGCCGTGCCGCCCGGCCGGCGATCGAGCGGGCCTCGGGCCAGGAGGTCGCCCGGTGACGGTGCTCCTGTGCGGCGGTCCGATGACCCGTCTCCGGGGTGCGCGACGGCGGGGCGCCCTCGCTCGCACGCCGTCCCGGACCGTGGCCGCCGGTCGGGCGGGCGGGGCTGTTGCCGTCCTTCACGAGGGCGAGCGCCTCCTCGACGTCGAGGTCCTCGGCGTCGAGACCCTGGCCCGTGCCGCCGGGGCTCATCCGGCGTCCGGTCCGGAACGGGTGGTTTCCGTGCCGGTGGTTTCCGTGCCGGTGGACTTCGAGCCGGTGGGCGAAGTGTCGGCGGGTTCGGCGGGCCGGTCCTGCTCGGCCTGGGCCTCCGGGGCCTCCTGGGCCCAGCGCAGCGCGAGTGCGGCGGCCTTGCGGGCGGCGTCGGCGACGGCCTCGGGTCCTCCCTCGGCCTGTGCGGCCGCGTAGCCGACCAGGAAGGTGGTCAGCGGGGCGGCGGGCCGGGCCACCCCGTGGGCGGCGTCCCGCGCGAGGTCGAGCAGGAGGCCGGTGTCGACGTCGAGGTCGATGCCCAGTTCGTCCTTGACTGCGGAAATCCATTCATCCAACACGTGGCCATGCTCCCTGATCCGTGCCCTGGCGGAGGCGATGTCGTCCCAGGTGTCGCAGTCGAACGACGCGACGGGGTCGGGGACGCGGGTGAGTTCGAGTCCGGCGGTCAGCCGGCGCAGAGGGAGCCCTGCGAGGCCGCCCCGGTCCGCGGTGAGCACCGCCAGCTCGCGGCGCAGCGCCGCCGTACGGTAGGCGGCGACGAGAGGCTGGTCGCGGCCGTCACCGTCGGTGAGCAGCGCGCCCTCGCCCGTCCCGGCGCGCAGGGCGGTCAGCAGCCGCCGCACGGTGTCCGCGCTGAGGAACGGCAGATCGGCGGACAGGACGAGGACGTCGTCCGCCGCGGTGTGGCGCAGTCCGGCGTCGAGCGCGGCGACGGGACCCGCCCCGGGCGGGTCCTCGCGTGCCCAGCGCACCGGCCGGGCGGTGGGGCGGTGCTCGGCGACCACAACGGTGGCGCGCGCGTCGGCGCAGGCCCCGAGCACCCGGTCCAGCAGCGCGCGCCCGCCCACCCGCACGCCCGGTTTGTCGGCGCCGCCCAGCCTGCGGGCGCCGCCGCCGGCCAGCACGACGGCGTCGTAGACGACGGACTCGTTCGAGGTCACCCCACGAGTATGCGGGCCGCCTCGGGCGTCCCGTCCCCCCGGATCACGGGAAGGGCACGAGCCCGTCCGCGCTCACAGCGTGCGCAGCAGCACCGCCGGCTGCTCCACGCAGTCCGCCACGTGGCGCAGGAAGCCACCGGCCGTGCCTCCGTCGCACACCCGGTGGTCGAAGGTGAGCGAGAGCTGGACGACCTGTCGCACGGCCAGCTCGCCCTCGTGCACCCATGGCTTGGGCACGATGCGGCCGACGCCGAGCATGGCCGCCTCGGGGTGGTTCACGATCGGCGTGGATCCGTCGACGCCGAACACGCCGTAGTTGTTCAGCGTGAAGGTGCCGCCGGTCAGGTCGGCCGGGGTGAGGCGTCCGGCACGGCCGGCCTCGGTGAGCCGGGCGAACTCCGCGGTGAGGCCCTCGGCGTCCCGGGCATGCGCGTCGCGGACGACCGGGACGACGAGTCCGCGCTCGGTCTGCGCGGCGAACCCGAGGTGGACGTGGTCGAACTGGACGATCTCGCGGGCCGCCGTGTCGACGCTGGAGTTGAGCTCGGGGAACCGGGCCAGGGCCGCGGTGCAGATCCGGGCGAGCAGCGCGAGGAGCGAGATCTTCGGTCCGCCGGCCGCGTTCATGGCGGCGCGGGCGCGCATCAGTTCCGTCGCGTCGGCGTCCACCCAGCAGGTGGCGTCGGGGATCTCGCGCCGGCTGCGGGAGAGCTTGTCGGCGACGGCGCCCCGGACGCCCTTGAGGGGGATACGGCGGCCGTCGGCGGTGCCCGGAGCGGGCGTCGCGACGGTGTCCGGCAGAGGCCGCGCGGCCTCGGAGCCGGCCGGTGCGGCGGGAGCGCGCAGGGCGTTCTCCACGTCGGCCCGCAGGATCAGCCCCTCGGGTCCGGAGCCGGTGAGCTGCCGCAGATCCAGGCCGTTCTCCCGCGCGAGGCGACGGACGAGCGGAGAGATCACGGGGACGGGGCCGTCGGACGCCGGGTGCGGGCTGCGGACGGAGCCGGCCTCGACCGGCACGCCCACCGGAGCCGTGGCGGCGCCGGACAGGGCCTGCGGCACCGCAGCCGGGGGCGTCGCGCCAGCGAGCGGGGCCCGAGCCGGGGCCGCGGCGGGGGAGGACGCGTGCGGCGTCGCCGGAGCGGCGGTCGGCTGGGCCGGCCGCACCCGCCTGCGGCGTGCCGGGGCCTCGGACGTGCCGTACCCCACCAGCACGTTGCCCGAGCCCTCGGCCTGCCCGGCCGGCGCACCGCGTCCGGGCGGGTCGGCGGGTCCGAGCGCGTCGCCGGACGCGGGAGCGCCGACGGCGACCGTGATCAGCGGGGCACCGACGGGCAGTTCCGTGCCCTCCTCGCCGAATCGGGCCGTGACCACGCCGCCGTAGGGGCAGGGCACCTCGACCATCGCCTTGGCCGTCTCGACCTCCACGACCGGCTGGTCGACGGCGACCACGTCGCCGACCTGGACCAGCCAGCGGACGATCTCCGCCTCGGTGAGCCCTTCTCCGAGGTCGGGCAGCTTGAACTCCAGTACCTGTGCCATCAGTTCCCGGCCTCCCACTGCAGCCGCGCCACGGCGTCCAGGATGCGGTCGACGCCGGGCAGGTGGTGGCGCTCCAGCATCGGCGGCGGATACGGGAGATCGAACCCGGCGACGCGCAGCACCGGCGCCTCCAGGTGGTGGAAGCAGCGCTCGGTGACGCGGGCCGCGATCTCTCCGCCCGGGCCGCCGAATGAACCCGACTCGTGGACGACGACGGCCCGGCCGGTGCGCCGCACCGACGCGGCGACCGTCTCGTCGTCGAAGGGCACCAGGGACCGCAGGTCGACGACCTCGAGGTCCCAGCCCTCGGCCTGCGCCGCCTCGGCGGCCTCGAGGCAGACCGGAACCGACGGCCCGTACGTGATCAGCGTCGCGCTGCGGCCCGGGCGCCGCACGACCGCGCGGCCGATCGGCTCGACCGGCTGCGGTTCCTGCGGGTTCCAGGAGTCCTTGGACCAGTACAGACGCTTGGGTTCGAGGAAGACGACCGGGTCGTCGGAGGCGATGGCGGCACGCAGCAGACCGTAGGCGTCGGCGACCGTGGCGGGCGTGACGACGTGCAGGCCCGGGGTCGCCATGTAGTACGCCTCGGACGAGTCGCTGTGGTGCTCGACGCCGCCGATGCCGCCTCCGTAGGGCACCCGGACGGTGATCGGCAGGGGCATCCGGCCGCGGGTGCGGTTGCGCATGCGCGCGACATGACTGATGAGCTGCTCGAACGCCGGATAGGCGAACGCGTCGAACTGCATCTCCACGACCGGCCGCAGCCCGTACATGGCCATGCCGACGGCGGTGCCGAGGATGCCGGCCTCGGCGAGCGGGGTGTCCGTGCAGCGGTCCTCCCCGAACTCCTTCGCGAGCCCGTCGGTGACCCGGAACACTCCGCCGAGGGCGCCCACGTCCTCGCCCAGGACGTGCACGGTCGGGTCGGCGGCCATCGCGTCGCGGAGCGCGCGCGTGAGGGCCTGCGCCATGGTGGCGGGCTTGAGGGCGACCGTCGTCATCGGTGCGCGCCTTCCTGCTCGGCCTCGAGCTCCGCCCGCAGCAGATCCTGCTGCTCGCGCAGTTGCGGGGTGGGTTCGGCGTACACGTGGGAGAACAGGTCCATGGGGTCGAGGTCCGCGTCCTGGTTCATCCGGGCGCGCAGGTCTGCGGCCATCTCCTCGGCGGCCTCCCGCACCGTGCGCCGCGTGCCCTCGTCGAGCAGCCCGCGTGCGGTCAGTTCGCGCTCGAGCAGCTCGATCGGGTCGTGCTCACGCCAGGTCTGGACCTCGGCGTCGGCGCGGTAGCGGGTGGCGTCGTCGGCGTTGGTGTGCGCGTCGATGCGGTAGGTCACCGCCTCCACGAGGGTCGGTCCGCCGCCTTCCCGCGCACGGCGCACGGCGTCGGCCAGCACCTCGTGCACGGCGGCCGCGTCGTTGCCGTCGACCAGCCGGCCGGGCATGCCGTATCCGACGGCCTTGTGGGCCAGGGACGGGGCGGCGGTCTGCTTGGCGAGCGGCACGGAGATCGCGAAGCCGTTGTTCTGCACGAGGAAGACGACCGGCGCCTGCCAGACGGCGGCGAAGTTCAGCGCCTCGTGGAAGTCGCCCTCGCTGGTGCCCCCGTCGCCGACCATGGCGAGCGCGACCACGTCGTCGCCCTTGAGGCGGGCGGCGTGCGCGAGGCCCACGGCGTGCGGGAGCTGGGTGGCGAGCGGGGTGCACAGAGGCGCGACCCGGTGCTCGTAGGGGTCGTAGCCGGTGTGCCAGTCGCCGCGCAGCAGGGTGAGGGCCTCGACGGGGTCCACGCCGCGCGCGACGACCGCGAGGGTGTCGCGGTAGCTGGGGAAGAGCCAGTCCCGCTCCTGCAGGACGAGCGCGGCGGCGACCTCGCAGGCCTCCTGACCGGTGCTGGACGGGTAGACGGCGAGTCTGCCCTGCTTGGTGAGGGCGGTGGCCTGGACGTTGTACCGGCGACCGCGCACGAGCTGCGCGTACAGCCGGCGCAGCAGCTCCGGGTCGGCCTGCGCGGCGGCCTCGGTGCCGAGGACGCGGTACGGCTCCGCGTCGGGCAGCAGCGGCGCGGGATCGGTACGGGGCTGCCAGGCCGGCGGCGGAGTGGGCCGGTAGGCGCCCCGCTGCTCCATGACCGTCATGACGGCACCTCCTCGTAGGAACGACTACGGGCGGCGCGTCGGTTGTGATGCGCCTCACCTACCGATTGTTCGGTCGTCGGCACATTTTGGCTACAGGGCCCCTCAGGCTGTGGACAAACGGTTCTCCACAACCTGAGATGGATGCAGTACGTCCATACGGGAGAGGCGGGGGGACATGGCACCTGAACAAATGGCCGAAGGGCCGGGGAACGGCGCCATGCTCCCGCCGGGCGATTCCGCGTCGGGCGGCCCCCAGCCGGCGGGCGGTTCCGCACCGAGCGGCGTCCAGCCTCCGGGCGGTCCGGCAGCCGGCAGCGTCCAGCCTCCGGGCGGCCCGCCGCCGTCCTCCGGCGCCGTTGCTGCACCGCCGGCCGGCGCCCCGATGCCGCTGCCGCTGCCGCCGCCGCGTCCGCTCGACGCCATCGACCAGGACATCCTGCAGATGCTCCAGGCGGACGGCCGCGCCTCCATACGGTCGGTCGCCGAACGGGTCCACGTCTCCCGGGCCAACGCCTACGCGCGGATCAACCGGCTCATCGAGGACGGCGTCATCCGGGGCTTCGGCGCCCGCGTCGACCATGAGCGGGCGGGACAGGGCACCAGCGCCTACATCACCCTGACGATCGTGCAGAACTCCTGGCGGACCGTGCGCGAGCAGCTCAGACGGTTGCCCGGCGCCTCCCACATCGCCCTCGTGGGCGGCGACTTCGACGTCCTGCTCCTCGTGCACACACCCGACAACCGGGCGCTGCGCGAGGTGGTCCTCACCCGTCTCCAGGCGATCCCCGAGGTGCTCAGCACGCGCACCCTGCTGGTGTTCGAGGAGGAGGACCTGGAGCCGCAGGGCTGAGCGCTAACGAGCCGTCCTCAGCCCCTCGAAGACGAGCCGCACCACCGCGTCCGCGACCTCGCTCTCGACCATCCCCCGGCCGCCGGGCCGATACCACTCGACGATCGAGTTGATCATCCCGAAGACCAGGCGGGTCGCGAGCCGCACCTCCATGTCGCCGCGCACCTCCCCCTCGGCGGCGGCCGCCCTCAGCAGCTCGGCGACCCGGTGGTCGAAGTCCCGGCGCCGCTCCAGGGCCCAGCGCTCGGTGTCGGTGTTGCCACGCACCCGCAGCAGCAGCGTCACGTACGGCAGCTCGCCGATGAGGACCTCGACCATGCGCCGCACGACGTACTCGAGGCGCGCCGAGGCGTGCCCCACGCGCGCGTGCTCCTCCTCGAGGATCCCGAACAGGCCGTCCAGCGCACGGCTGACGGCGCGCCGCAGCAGTTCCTCCTTGCCGGCGACGTGGTGGTAGATCGACGACTTGGAGATGCCGGCCGCCCTGGAGAGGTGCTCCATGGAGGTGCCGTCGTAGCCGCGCTCGTTGAACACCTGGACGGCGACGGAGAGCAGGCTCTCCGGCGTGTACGTGTCGCGCTTGGCGGTGGTCACGAGGCGCCCTCCCGCTTCTCGGTCGCGTAGGAGTAGCGGTAGAGCGCGAGCGACGGCGCGTAGCGGCAGGAGGGGTCGCGTTCGTGCAGGTCGTCGAGGAGGGCGCAGGCCCAGGTACGGCCGAGCCGGCGGCTCCACTCGAAGGGGCCGAGGGGGTAGTTCACGCCGAGGCGCATCGCGGTGTCGATGTCCTCCTCGGTGGCGACGCCCTTGGCGACCGCGTCGTGCGCGAGATCGACGATCCGGGCGACCGTACGCGCGACGATCATGCCGGGGACGTCTCCGATGACGCTGACGTCCTTGCCGAGCGCCTGGAACAGACCGACCGCCTCGGACATCGTCTGCGTGGAGGTGTCCTGCGAGGCGGACAGCGCGATACGGGTGGCCTTGCGGTAGTCCAGGGCGAGGTCGAAGTAGACGACGTCGCGGAACTCCACGGAGGTCTGGCCGTCCGCGAGGGCGAGCTGGCCGCCGCCGGGCAGCACCAGGCGGGTGCCGTGGTCCTCGTCCTCCTCGCGGACCTGGATGCCCGCCTCGCGGATCAGCGCGAGGATTTCCGACGCGGGGCCCAGGTCGCCCTCGGCGACGACGTACGCGGGCGGCCGGGCCGGCTCGGCGGTGTGCGGCTCGGCCGGTTCGGCGCCCTCCCGGTAGTCGTACCAGCCCTGGCCGGTCTTGCGGCCGAGGCGGCCCGACTCCACCAGGCGCCGCTGGGCGAGCGAGGGCGTGAAGCGCACGTCCTGGAAGAAGGACTGCCACACGGAGTGCGTGACCGACTCGTTGACGTCCTGTCCGATCAGGTCGGTCAGCTCGAAGGCGCCCATCCGGAAGCCGCCGGACTCGCGCAGGATCGCGTCGATGGTGGCCGGGTCGGCGCCCTGCGCCTCGTAGACGGCGAACGCCTCGGCGTAGAAGGGCCGCGCGATGCGGTTGACGATGAAGCCGGGGGTGTCGGCGCAGGCGACCGGCGTCTTGCCCCAGGCGCGGGCGGTCTCGTACGCGCGCGTGGCCGACGTGACGTCGGTGGCGTACCCGGAGACGACCTCGACCAGCGGCAGCAGCGGCGCCGGGTTGAAGAAGTGCAGGCCGACGAAGCGCCCCGGGTTGCGCAGGGCGCCGGCGACCGCGGTCACCGACAGGGAGGAGGTGTTGGTGGCGAGCAGGCAGTCCTCGCCGACGACGTCCTCCAGCTGCCGGAACAGCTCCTGTTTGACGTCGAGCCGCTCGACGACGGCCTCCACGACCAGGGAGCAGTCCGCGAGGTCGGCGACGCTCTCCGCGGGCCGCAGCCGGGCGAGTGCCTCGTCCCGGTCGGCGGCGGCGAGACGGTCCTTCTCGACGAGCCGGTCCAGACGGGCGCCGATCGCGGCGGCCGCCTCGCGGGCACGGCCGGCAACGGCGTCGTACAGCCGCACGGGGTGTCCCGCGACCAGGGCGACCTGAGCGATGCCCTGGCCCATGGTGCCGGCGCCGACGACGGCGACGGTGCTGCTGGGGTCGAGTCCTGTCATGTGCGCGATCCTCCCGCACGGAGATTTCCACAGATGCGGCAGGCCCCCTTGTCCCGACCGATCGTTCGGTTACTCTAGCCGTGACTGGCTGTTCCTGCCCAGGTTTCCGCCAGGTCATGAGCTCGACGGAGAGTTCTCAAGACGAGGAGTTGGTCCCGCATGGCCGCCGCCGAACCGACCGCGCACGCTCTGATCGCCCAGCACCGGCCCACCCTCGACCAGGCCCTGGAAGCGATCCGCACACGCGCGTACTGGTCCCCCCACCCGGAACACCCCAAGGCCTACGGCGAGAACGGCAGCCTGGACGCGGCAGCCGGAAAGGCCGCCTTCGACGCCGTCCTGAACACCCGCCTGGACCTCGGCCAGCCCGGAACGGACGGCTGGGTGGGCGGCGAGGTCTCGCCGTACGGCCCCGAGCTCGGCGTCTCCTACCCGCACGCGGACGTGGACCTGCTGCTGCCCGCGATGCGCGCCGGACAGCGCACCTGGCGGGACGCGGGCGCGGAGGTCCGCGCGGTGGTCTGCCTGGAGATCCTGAAGCGGATCAGCGACCGCACCCACGAGTTCGCGCACGCGGTCATGCACACGTCCGGACAGGCCTTCATGATGGCGTTCCAGGCGGGCGGCCCGCACGCACAGGACCGCGGCCTGGAAGCAGTGGCCTACGCCTACGCCGAACAGGTCCGCACCCCGGACACGGCGGAGTGGAGCAAGCCCCAGGGCAAGCGCGACCCGCTCGCGATGACCAAGACCTTCACGTCCGTCCCGCGCGGCGTCGCCCTGCTCATCGGCTGCAACACCTTCCCGACGTGGAACGGCTACCCGGGCCTGTTCGCCTCGCTCGCCACCGGCAACGCGGTCCTCGTCAAGCCCCACCCGCGCGCGGTGCTGCCGCTGGCGCTGACCGTGGGTGTCGCGCGCGAGGTGCTCGCAGAGGCCGGCTTCGACCCGAACCTCGTCGCGCTGGCGGCCGAGCGCCCCGGCGAGGGCATCGCCAAGACGCTGGCCACCCGCCCCGAGATCCGGATCGTCGACTACACCGGTTCGACCGCCTTCGGCGACTGGCTGGAGGCCAACGCCCGCCAGGCGCAGGTCTACACCGAGAAGGCCGGCGTCAACACGGTGCTCGTGGAGTCGACCGGGAACTACCGGGGCATGCTCGCCAACCTGGCGTTCTCGCTGTCCCTGTACAGCGGCCAGATGTGCACCACCCCGCAGAACCTGCTGATCCCCCGCGACGGCATCCGCACCGACGAGGGCCCGAAGTCCTACGACGAGGTCGTCGCCGACCTCGCCCGCTCGGTCGACGGTCTCCTCGGCGACGACGCGCGCGCGAACGCCCTGCTCGGCGCGATCGTCAACCCCGACGTCAAGGCCCGTCTGGAGGCCGCGGCGGGCCTCGGCGAGGTCGCCCTCGCCTCCCGCGAGGTCGCCAACCCGGAGTTCCCCGACGCCACCGTGCGCACCCCGGTGATCGTCAAGCTGGACGGCGCCAAGCCGGACGACGAGGCCGCGTACATGAGCGAGTGCTTCGGCCCGGTCTCCTTCGCCGTCGCCGTCGACTCCGCGGCCGACGCCGTGGACCTGCTGCGGCGCACCGTGCGGGAGAAGGGCGCGATGACGGTCGGCGCGTACACCACCGACGCCGACGTCGAGAGGTCCGTCGAGGAGGTCTGCCTGGACGAGGCCGCCCAGCTCTCCCTGAACCTCACCGGCGGCGTCTACGTCAACCAGACGGCCGCGTTCTCCGACTTCCACGGCTCGGGCGGCAACCCGGCGGCCAACGCGGCCCTCACCGACGGCGCCTTCGTCGCGAACCGCTTCCGCGTCGTCGAGGTCCGCCGGGACGCCTAGGCCGCCGCCGGCGATCCCCCCGGCGTCCGGGGGGATCGCCTCACGGGGCGGAGGCCGCGCAGTGGTGCGGTGCGCCCCCGGCGGCACTCCAGTGGTACAGCGTCATGGCCACACTGGTCGCGAGGTTGTAGCTGGAGACCTGTGGGCGCATGGGCAGGGCGAGAAGACGGTCGGCCCGCGTGCGCAGTTCGGGGGAGAGCCCGCTGCGCTCCGAGCCGAACGCGAGGAGCGCGTCGTCCGGGAGCTCGACGCCCCGGATGTCGTCGCCCTCCGGATCGAGGGCGAACACCGGGCCCGCCGGCAGTTCGTCGACCGTCAGCCGCTCCACGGCCGTCGCGAAGTGCAGCCCCGCCCCGCCGCGCACGACGGTCGGATGCCACGGGTCGAGCGTGCCGGTGGTGACCACCCCGGTCGCCCCGAATCCTGCCGCGAGCCGGATCACCGCCCCCGCGTTGCCCAGATTGCGCGGGTTGTCCAGCACCACGACAGGGGTGGCGCGCGACGCCTGCCCGAGCCTGTCCAGCTGGGCCTCCCGCGACGGCCGGACGGCCAGGGCGGCGACCGCGGTGGGATGCGGACGCGGCACCAGAGACGCGTACGTCGCCTCCTTGACCTCCGTCAGCAGCCCGTCCAGCGCCTCGCGCACGTCGGGGGCGAGTTCCCCGGCCAGGGCGAGCGCCGCCCCCCGGTCCACGGCGACCGCCACCGGGATCTCCGCCCCGAAGCGCACCGCGTGCTTGAGGGCGTGGAAGCCGTCCAGAAGAACGGCGTCGCCGGCGAGCCGGCGCCATCGGCCGAGCGGGTCGAGGCCTGCGGTCACGGGGTCGGTCATGCGGTGAACCCTACGTGGGCCCACCGGCGCGGGAATGCGCCGCAGGAGCCCGGCGCGAACCCCGCCCCACCACGTGCCACGTGCCACGCGTCCGGCGCCCGGCGCGGACTGACGCACGTCCGCGTGCCCGGCGGGGGCCCGCGCGCGCACGCCGCCGCCGTGGGTCCTGAGCGCGGCCTACGCGCGCGTGCCCGGTGTGGAAGCCGCCGTCTGTCCGGAGCCGGGGCGGTGGTCCGGCTCGTCCGGATCCCCCGGGGTCCGCGGCTCGGCCTCCTCCGTCCCCGCGCCGTCGGGCGCCGGCTGTGCGCGGTCCGGGAGCAGCGCCTCACGCGCGCGTGCCGCCCATCCGCCGACCCGGTGCAGGAACGGCGTCGGCAGGAAGACGGAGTCCGTCGCGATCATCGCCAGCGAGAAGAACGGCAGCCCGAGCAGGACCGCGATCACCGCGTGCTCCGTCATCATCAGCGCCAGCAGCACGTTCTTCAGCCGCCGGTTGAAGAGGGTGAACGGGAAGGCCACCTGCACGATGACGGTCCCGTACGTCGCGAGGAGGACCATCGTGCCGCTGGCGGCCAGCAGGTCGGCGAGCGCCGGCCAGGGCGAGAAGTAGTCCAGGTGCAGGGGGTAGTACGCGGCAGTGCCGTCCTGCCAGCGTGAGCCCTGGATCTTGTACCAGCCGGCCGTCGCGTAGATCAGGCAGGCCTCGACCATGATCACGGCGAGGGCGCCGTTGTGCAGGACGTTGCCGATCACATCGAGCAGGATCCGCGGTTGCGCGGACTTCCCGAGGCGCCCGACGGCCCACCACAGACCCTGCGCGGCCCATGCCGCCCACAGCAGCGCGGGAATGGTCCACTCGCTGTGGAAACGGTCCGCCACGGTCACCGTGACCAGCACCGTCCCGGACGCGGCCCACAGGACGGGGCCGACCCGGTCGGTGATCCGCTCGCCCCGCGCGCGTGCCTCCTGCTCACGTCGCGCCCGCCGGGCGTCGAGCGACCAGACCCGACCGCAGCGCATGAACATCAGATAGATCGACATCAGGTGCAGGACGTTGTCGCCGCCGTCGCCCATGAAGACGCTGCGGTTCTGCAGCGAGAGCACGCCGACCATGAACAGCACCGACATTGCGCGCGTGCGCCAGCCCAGCAGCAGCAGTGCGCCGGCCACCAGCGCGAGCGCGTACACGGCCTCGAACCAGACCTGCCCGTCCGACCACATCAGGACGGTGAACGCCCCGTTGCTGTCGATGAGCTGCCGGGCCAGCTCCCAGTCCCACGGGCCGTCGGGGCCGTACAGCTCCTGGCGGTGCGGGAACTCCCGCAGCAGGAACAGCAGCCAGGTGCCGCTGAACCCGATCCGGACCACGGCGCTCTGGTGGGGCCCGAGCGCCGACTCGGTGAGACGGGCGATGGCGGCGGACACCGAAAGGGCGAAGCGGTTCACCTCGCGCCTCCCTCGCTCGCGCCGTCCGGCACGGACCACCAGGACAGCACGCGGTACACCGGGCTCGTCGACACCTTGTCGGTGCTCCACTTCGGCGGGGGCACGTTGGTGGTCCGCGAGCGGATCTGGACCCGCTCCACGACACCGCCCTCGTCGACCCCTCCGCGCTCCAGCCGCATCACCACGATCCGGCGCAGATACGTCTCGGCGAGGGCGCCGCGCAGACCGACGGGCCGGGCGGAGCCGTCGTGCGTGGCAGTGAAGAAGTCCCAGGCCCGGCGCAACTCGTTCTGCTGGGTATGGCTCGGCACCAGGTTGCCGTCGATCTCCCGGCCGTCCTGCGCGGACAGGTCGAACCAGCCGGTGGTCCGCGACCCGCCGTCCTCGCCGCGGATCTGGGCGCGGACCTGGACGGCGATGTTCTGCTGCAGCGGGTTCGGCGCGAACAGCTTCCAGTTCTGTTCGAACTCCGGATATATCCAGTCGTCGATCGCCTTGCCGTGCGCCTTCGTGACCGTGTTCGACGGCGCGACATGCAGGAACACCATCCCGACGTGCACGCACACCGCGACCGCGACGACGGCCAGCGCCAGCGCGGCGCCGACCTGGTACCGCGGCGAGAGCGCGGCCACACCGGTACGGGGCGGAAGGTGGCGGGGCGCCGACGCGCAAGCGGGTTCGGGTTCGGGGCCGGGGCCCGGGATCGGGCCGGGCCCGGGGGCGGGCTCGTCGGCGGCGGCCGCGCTCGGTACGGGCGTGGAGCCGCGGAGTTCGGCGCGCGGCGCGGGCAGGACGCCTGCGACCGGCGACGACGTCGCCTCGGGCCCGTCCGACGGCTTCGCCCCGCCCGAGGAGTCCCCACCCGAGACGTCCGAGGCGTCCCCGCCCGAGGAGTCCGACGTGCGCGGACCGCCCGGGGAATCAGGCCCGTCCGACAGGTCCGCCTCCTCAGACAGGCCCGCCTCCTCAGACAGGCCCGGCCCCTGCGACGAGGCCGGCCCGTCCGACGTGTCCGCCCGCCGTGGAGTGCCTGAGCCTCCGTCGTACGCGTCCATTCCGCCCCGTTCCCCGATACCGGTCCTCTTCGCCCGCTGCGTCACGCAAGGGCGAACGGTACCCAGCCTCACCCGTCCGGCCCAGCCCTCCCCGCCTCACCCGTGCCCCGGACGGGGGCGGAGCGGATCGTCCGCGGAGAACGTCCGCAGGTTATCCACAGCGGTTGACACCATACGACGGCCGTCCCACCATGGAATCGCACGGACCGAACGATCGGTCGGGAGAAGGCTCGGGCAGAGCCGAGGCCAAGGCGCGAAGCCGAGGCCCGAGGTCAAGGGGGACCGCATGGCGACAGCAGCCGCCCACCAGACGGCCCGCACGGAGAAGGACGCCCCGCGGCAGGAGGGCGGACCGGCCGACGAGGCGGCGCCAGAGGCGTTCGAACGCCTCTTCGACGCCACCGTGGCCGCGGACGAACGCATCGAGCCACGCGACTGGATGCCCGACGCCTACCGGGCGACGCTGGTACGCCAGATCGCGCAACACGCCCACTCCGAGATCATCGGCATGCAGCCGGAGGCCAACTGGATCACCCGCGCCCCCTCCCTGCGCCGCAAGGCCATCCTCATGGCGAAGGTGCAGGACGAGGCGGGCCACGGCCTCTACCTCTACAGCGCGGCCGAAACCCTCGGCGTCAGCCGCGACGATCTGCTCGACAAGCTGCACACCGGCCGCCAGAAGTACTCCTCGATCTTCAACTACCCCACGCTGACCTGGGCGGACGTCGGCGCGATCGGCTGGCTGGTGGACGGTGCGGCAATCACCAACCAGGTCCCCCTGTGCCGCTGCTCCTACGGCCCGTACGCGCGCGCGATGATCCGCGTGTGCAAGGAGGAGTCCTTCCACCAGCGCCAGGGGTACGAGCTGCTGCTCGCCCTCAGCCGGGGCACCGAGGAACAGCACGCGATGGCGCAGGACGCCGTCGACCGCTGGTGGTGGCCGTCGCTCATGATGTTCGGCCCGCCCGACGACGAGTCCGCGCACTCCGCGCAGTCGATGGCGTGGAAGATCAAGCGCCACTCCAACGACGAGCTGCGCCGGCGCTTCGTCGACATCTGCGTCCCCCAGGCCGAGTCGCTCGGCCTCACCCTCCCGGACCCGGACCTGAAGTGGAACGAGGAACGCGGGCACTACGACTTCGGCGCCATCGACTGGACCGAGTTCAAGGAAGTCCTCAAGGGCAACGGCCCGTGCAACGAGCAGCGCATCACCCAACGCAGGCGCGCCCACGACGAGGGCGCATGGGTACGGGAGGCGGCCGCGGCCCACGCGGCCAAGCGCCTTCCCCGGACGACGGAAGCGGAGCAGGCATGACCCACACCGACTGGCCCCTGTGGGAGGTCTTCGTGCGCTCCCGGCGCGGCCTCTCCCACACCCACGCCGGCAGTCTGCACGCGCCGGACGCCGAGTTCGCCCTGCGCAACGCACGCGACCTGTACACCCGGCGCGGTGAGGGCGTCTCGCTCTGGGTGGTGCCGTCCTCGGCGATCACCGCGTCCTCGCCCGACGAGAAGGACCCGTTCTTCGAACCGGCCGCCGACAAGCCGTACCGGCACCCGACGTTCTACGAGATCCCGGAGGGGGTGAAGCACCTGTGACCAGGTCCGGAGCCACGACCACCCACGGCGACCCCGCCACCCGTCCCGACACCGCCGACACCGCCGCGGGCACCGCCGCCGACACGCGGACCGCCGCCCTCGCCCTCGGCGACGACGCCCTGGTGCTCTCCCACCGCCTGGGGGAGTGGATGGGCCACGCGCCCGTGCTGGAGGAGGAGGTCGCCCTCGGCAACATCGCGCTCGACCTGCTCGGTCAGGCCAGGATCCTGCTGTCGATGGCCGGCGACGAGGACGAACTGGCGTACCTGCGCGAGGAACGCGCCTTCCGCAACGTCCAGTTGGTCGAACAGCCCAACGGCGACTTCGCCCACACCATCGCCCGCCAGCTGTACTTCTCCACCTACCAGCACCTGTTGTACGCGCAGCTGGCAGCCGGATCCGGCCCCTTCGCCGGGCTCGCGGGGAAGGCCGTCAAGGAGGTCGCCTACCACCGCGACCACGCCGAGCAGTGGGCCCTGCGCCTCGGCGACGGCACCGACGTCAGCCATGAACGGATGCAGCGTGCGTGCACGGCGCTGTGGCGCTTCACCGGAGAGCTGTTCCACCCCGTGGACGGCCTCGAGCTCGACCGGACAGGCCTGGAGTCGGCCTGGCTCGAGTCGGTGCGGGAGGTGCTGGGGCGGGCCGGCCTGACCGTCCCGGACGGCGCGCGCACCGGCGCCTGGCGCGCCGGGGCCGGCCGTGAGGGCCTGCACACCGAGCCCTTCGGGCCGATGCTCGCCGAGATGCAGCATCTGCACCGCAGTCACCCGGGGGCGTCGTGGTGACGGCGGTCACCCCCCTGGAGGCGGAACTCCTCGAGATCGCCGGCTCGGTCCCCGATCCCGAGCTCCCGGTGCTCACCCTCCAGGAGCTGGGCGTCGTGCGCGCCGTCCACCTGCACGGCGCCGACACCGTGGAGGTCGAGCTGACCCCCACCTACACCGGCTGCCCGGCCGTCGAGGCGATGTCCCTGGACATCGAACGCACCCTGCACGAGCACGGCATCCGCGAGGTGACGGTGCGCACCGTCCTCACGCCCGCCTGGTCGACGGACGACATCACCGCCGAAGGACGGCGCAAACTGCGGGAGTTCGGCATCGCACCGCCCCGCGCCGTGCGCGAGCAGGGCCCCGTGTCCCTGACGCTCGGGCCGACCCGGGCCGGCCACGCGGCCGGGACCTCCGGGGCGGAGCCGGTGCAGTGCCCCCTCTGCGGCTCCCCCGACACCGAACTGCTCAGCCGGTTCTCCTCCACCGCGTGCAAGGCGCTGCGCCGGTGTCTGTCCTGCCGCGAACCCTTCGACCACTTCAAGGAGTTGTGATGGCCCGCTTCCACCGGCTCCCCGTGGCCGCGGTGGACCGGCTGACCGACGACTCGGTCGCCCTCACGCTCTCCGTCCCCGAGGAGCTACGCGAGGAGTACCGCCACACGCCCGGCCAGCACCTCGCCCTGCGCCGGCTGGCCGACGGGGACGAGATCCGGCGGACGTACTCGATCTGCTCGCCCGCTCCCGACGCCACCGGCGACGGACCGAGCACGCTCCGCGTGGGCGTGCGACTGGTCGAGGGCGGGGCGTTCTCCACCTTCGCGCTGAAGGAGATCGGCGTCGGGGACGAACTCGAGGTGATGACGCCCGCAGGGCGGTTCACCCTCGCCCCGGCCCCCGGCCTCTACGCGGCGATCGTCGGCGGCAGCGGCATCACCCCGGTCCTGTCGATCGTCTCCACCCTGCTGGCCCGTGAGCCCCGCGCCCGGTTCTGCCTGATCCGCAGCGACCGCACGGCGGCGTCGACGATGTTCCTGGAGGAGGTCGCCGACCTGAAGGACCGGTATCCGGAGCGACTGCAGCTGGTCACCGTGCTCTCCCGCGAGGAACAGCAGGCGGGGCTGCCCTCCGGACGGCTGGACCAGGACCGGCTGACCACGCTGCTGCCGTCCCTGCTGCCGGTCACGGACGTGGCGGGATGGTTCCTGTGCGGCCCGTACGGACTGGTGCAGGGCGCCGAACGGACGCTGAGAGAGCTCGGGGTCGGCCGTACCCGGATCCACGAGGAGATCTTCCACGTGGACGGCGCGGCGCCCACCGTGCACCCGACCGCGCCCGCGCACGCCACCGTGACCGCCCGGCTCGACGGCCGGGGCGGCAGCTGGCCGGTGCGGGACGGGGAGTCGGTCCTGGAGACCGTGCTGCGCAACCGGCCCGACGCGCCCTATGCGTGCAAGGGCGGGGTGTGCGGCACCTGCCGGGCATTCCTCGTCGGCGGCGAGGTGCGCATGGACCGCAACTTCGCCCTGGAGCCGGAGGAGACGGAGGCCGGCTATGTGCTGGCGTGCCAGTCGCATCCGCTGACCGAGGCGGTGGAGGTCGACTTCGACCGCTGAGCCACCGAGCCGACAAGCCGCTGCGCCGCCGGGCCCCTTGGACGCCGACTGCTGTTCCCTTCTCCTAGAACCTGTTCTATCTTGACGCTCCGTCAGATCTGTCGGTCCCGGCAGATCGGCTGACCCGTCGGGAGGACCGGCCGTGGACTTCACCTTCACCGAGGAGCAGCAGGCCGCGGCCGAGGCGGCCCGCGGAGTCTTCGCCGGCGTCGCCCCAGACGGCGTGCCGAGCCCCGCCCTCACCCAGGGCTCCGCGGTCGCCGACGACCTCGACCGCCCCCTGTGGAACAAGCTCGCCGCGGCAGACCTGCTGAGCCTGCTGCTCGACGAGACGTCCGGCGGGGCAGGCCTGGACGCGGTCGCCCTGTGCCTGGTGCTGCGCGAGGCGGGCAAGGTGCTCGCCCGGGTCCCCCTGCTGGAGACCAGCGCGGCCGCCGCGACCGTACAGGCCTACGGCGGACCGGAGTTGAGGTCCGCCCTGCTCGCGGGCTCCGGCCGCGGCGAGACCGTGCTGACCGTCGCCGCCGACGGCCGCACCGGCCACGACGCCGCCGAACTCGCCGTCACCGCACGGCAGGACGACTCGAGCGGCACGCCGGCGCCCGACGCCGACAGCAGCGGAACCTGGGTACTGGACGGCGTGCAGACGGCCGTGCCCTGGGCCTACGAGGCCGACCACATCCTCGTACCGGCACACACCGCCGACGATCGCAGCGTCCTCGCCGTGGTCACCCGCGGGCAGGAGGGCGTCGAACTCGCCCCGCAGATCTCCACCACCGGCGAGCGGCTCGCGGAACTGCGGCTGGAGTCCGCGCGGATCCCGGCCCGCGACGTCATCACCGCCGACGGCGCCTGGGACTGGCTGCGCTCACTGCTGGCCACCGGCACCTGCGCGCTGGCCCTCGGCCTCGGCGACCGCGTCCTGGCCATGACCAGTGACTACGCCGGCACACGCGAGCAGTTCGGACACCCGATCGCCAGCTTCCAGGCGGTCGCGGTGCAGACCGCGGACCGCTACATCGACCTCCGCGCGATGGAGGTCACGCTGTGGCAGGCCGCCTGGCGGATCGCGTCGGGAACACCCGGCGTCCTCCCGGTCTCCGGAGACGTCGCCCTCGCCAAGATCTGGGCCTCGGAAGGCGTGCGCCGGATCGTGCAGACCGCCCAGCACCTGCACGGGGGCTTCGGCGCCGACGTCGACTACCCGCTGCACCGCTACCACGCGTGGGCCAAACACCTGGAGCTCTCACTCGGCCCGGCCGCGGCCCACGAGGAGGCCCTGGGCGACCTCCTGGCCGCCCACCCCCTCGCCTGACCCCACCACCGGAGCCCGGCCCAGCCCGGCTACGTCCTGCAGCCCTGCCCGGCTACAGGACGAAACCCTGCTTGCCGTCGTCCGTGACGACCGGACGCCCCGCAGCCGCCCACACCTGCATGCCGCCGTCCACGTTCACCGCGTCGATGCCCTGCTGCGCGAGATACATGGTCACCTGCGCCGAACGACCACCGGAACGGCAGATGACATGCACCCGCCCATCCTGTGGGGCGGCCTCGGTCAGCTCGCCGTAACGGGCCACGAAGTCGCTGAGGGGAATGTGCAGCGCCCCCTCGGCGTGACCCGCCTGCCACTCGTCGTCCTCCCGGACGTCCACCAGGAAGTCGTCGTCCTTGAGGTCCCCGACCTCGACCGTGGGCACACCAGCTCCGAAACTCATGCCCCGACGCTACCCGCTACCGGATCTAACCGACCAGCTCGGCCAGCTCCGCCTCGCGTGCGGCGACGTCGGCGAGCAGCTTCTCGGCGATCTCGTCCAACAGGGTGTCGGGGTCGTCCGGCGCCATCCGCAGCATCGAGCCGATAGCGCTGTCCTCCAGCTCCCTCGCCACCAGCGTCAGCATCTCCTTGCGCTGCGCCAGCCACTCGAGGCGGGCGTACAGCTCCTCACTTGCGCTCGGGCTGCGCTCGGCGGGCGCAGGGCCGGCCGCCCACTCCTGCGCCAGCTCGCGCAACAGCGCCTCGTCGCCCCGGGCGTAGGCCGCGTTCACGCGGGTGATGAACTCTTCGCGCCGGGCCCGCTCCGCGTCCTCCTGCGCCAGATCCGGGTGCGCTTTGCGAGCCAGCTCGCGGTACAGCTTGCGGGCCTCCTCACTGGGCCGCACCCGCTCCGGAGGCCGGACCGACCGGTCCGTCAGCATCGCCGCGGCCTCCGGGAGCAGTCCCTCCCCGTCCATCCAGCCGTGGAACAGCTCCTCGACCCCCGGCATCGGCAGGACCCGGGCGCGCGCCTCGGCGGCCTTGCGCAGATCCTCGGGATCGCCGGTACGGGCGGCACGGGCCTCGGCGATCTGCGCGTCCAGCTCGTCGAGCCGGGCGTACATGGGACCGAGTTTCTGGTGGTGGAGCCGCGAGAAGTTCTCGACCTCGACGCGGAAGGTCTCCACCGCGATCTCGAACTCGATCAACGCCTGCTCGGCGGCCCGCACGGCCTGCTCCAGCCGCGCCTCGGGCCGGGGCTGCTCAGCTTCGGGGGTCGTCACCCGACCAGCCTAGGCCAAGCCCCACGTACCGTCGGCGCGCACCGAGCGTGGAAGACCGCCGCCTGCCGCGAGGGAGGCCCCGCCCGCTCCACCCCACCGTGTGCCGTGCCGTGCCGTCCTCACACTCCCGTCTCGGCCGGGATCCGTCCCGCCCGTACCGCCGCGACGAGGTCCGTGTGGTCCGCCTCGGTGCGGTCGGCGTAGGCGACGGCGAACCCGGCGATCGCCTCGTCGAGCTCCTCGTTCTTGCCGCAGTAGCCGGCGACGACGCGCGGGTCGGCACTGTGGGAGTGCGCGCGGGCCAGCAGCGCGCCCGTCATGCGGCCGTAGTCGTCGACCTGGTCGGCGGCGAGTGCGGCCGGGTCGACGCTCCCCTTGCGGTTGCGGAACTGCCGTACCTGGAAGGGGCGTCCCTCAACCGTCGTCCAGCCCAGCAGGACGTCGCTGACGACCTGCATGCGCTTCTGGCCGATCACCACCCGGCGGCCCTCGTGGTCCACCTCCGGCGTCTCGAAGCCGGCAGTCCGCAGATGCGGGACGAGCGCGGAGGCGCGGGCCTCCTTCACTTGGAGGACCAGGGGCTCACCGCGGTGATCGAGCAGCAGCACCACGTAGGACCTCGTCCCCACGCTGCCCGTGCCCACGATGCGGAAGGCCACGTCGTGGATCGAGTGACGGGCGAGAAGAGGATGGCGGTCCTCGGACAGGGTGGTCAGGTAGTGCTCCAGGGACGCGGCCACCGCCGCGGCCTCGGCGTCCGGGACCCGGCGCAGCACCGGCGCAGCGTCGACGAAGCGCCGGCCGCCGTCCTCCGTCGCCTCGGTCGACTTGGCCGCGAACCGTCCGCTGGTGTTGGCCCGCGCCTTCTCCGACACCCGCTCCAGGGTGCCCAGCAGGTCGTGGGCGTCGGCGTGGGAGACGAGCTCTTCGTCGGCGATGGCGTTCCAGGCGTCCAGTACGGGCAGCTTGGCCAGGAGCCGCATGGTGCGGCGGTAGGAACCGGCCGCGCCGTGCGCCGCCCTGCGGCAGGTGTCCTCGTCCGCGCCGGCCTCGCGGCCCGCCAGCACGAGAGAGGCGGCGAGGCGCTTGAGGTCCCATTCCCAGGGGCCGTCGACGGTCTCGTCGAAGTCGTTCAGGTCGATGACCAGCCCCCCTCGCGCGTCGCCGTACAGGCCGAAGTTGGCGGCGTGGGCGTCCCCGCAGATCTGGGCGCGGATGCCGGTCATCGGGGTGCGGGCCAGGTCGTACGCCATGAGTCCCGCGGAGCCCCGCAGGAACGCGAACGGCGTGGCCGCCATCCGGCCGACCCTTATCGGCGTCAGCTCGGGGATGCGACCTCGGTTGGACTCCTCGACCGCGGCCACCGCGTCCGGCCGGGCGGCGTCCAGGTCTAGCTCGGCATGCGCCGACCGCGCCACCCTCCCGCGCAGGGCCCTGCCGGCCTCTTTGGGGCTCTCCCGCACACCGGCCCCCGCGTCGGACGACTCACCGAGGCGCGCCGCGAACCCCCGCACCTGGGGAATCCTGCACAGCCCGACGGCTTCACCCGTCCCGGCCGACCCGCTCGCTCCGGTCTCTGCACCACCGGTCCCGGTCATCATGACCGCCTCCCCCGCACACATACGCTCAGCAGCTCCGGGACGAGCCCGACGAGCCGAACATCAACTTGTGCAGACCGTACAGCCGTCGGCTGAAAGTCGTCAGACCTTGTGAACAACTTCGGGATTGTGGATAACTGCCTCGCGACGGACGCCGCGGGGCAGCCGCTGACAACCGGCATGTTTCACGTGAAACACGCACCGGCGTCCACCCGCCCCGCCGAACCCGTGGGAACCCGCGGGACGTCCTGGCGGCCACTCCCCCTGAGACGTTCATCACACACGGTGAGCGATCACTGACTCGTCATCGACCCGCCCCGGCCTCACCGCGCAGTCCGCGACCCCACGCCGGAGACCGACCTGACCGGAGAACGCGAAAGCCCCTCAGATCCGAGATCTGAGGGGCTTTCGACTGGTGCGCGAGGGGGGAGTTGAACCCCCACGCCCTTGCGGGCACTGGAACCTGAATCCAGCGCGTCTGCCTATTCCGCCACCCGCGCATTGGGTGTGTCTTCGGGTTTTGGGCTTTTCGGCCTGTCGCCCTCCGACATGCAGAACATTAGCACGCGCGCCAGGGTGCGTTCACATCCCTTCCGGGCGGGCAGGGAGCAGGTGGGAGACCGTCGAGCGTCCCCCGTGCGTCCCCCGTGCGTCCGCGTCCGTCCCCGTACGTCTCCGCAAGGATTGGTTCACGTATCAACCTCGTACCTATGGCGGCCGTCTCCCCAGGAGCCGGACCAGGAGCACAGCCGGGTGCGGGACACTGGTCCCGGGCCGCCTCTACGATCCTGGGCAGAAGCAAGCGTGTGCAGCAGGGAAGCAGGGGCGCGAGCGGCCCGCCGACACCGGTCGACGGGCCCGACAGGGGGAACCAGCCGATTCACCCGCGCGTGGATACGATCAGTAAGCAGTACAGGTAAGCAGCACCAGGCGAGCAGCACGGCACGGGACAGCAGCCACGACGGAGGAGGTGCCCCATGGGAGTTCTGAAGAAGTTCGAGCAGCGTCTCGAGGGTCTGGTCAACGGCACCTTCGCCAAGGTCTTCAAGTCCGAGGTCCAGCCCGTCGAGATCGCCGGCGCGCTCCAGCGCGAGTGCGACAACAACGCCACGATCTGGAACCGCGACCGCACCGTCGTCCCCAACGACTTCATCGTGGAGCTGAGCACGCCGGACTACGAGCGGCTCAGCCCCTACTCCGGCCAGCTCGGCGACGAGCTGGCCGGCATGGTGCGCGACTACGCCAAGCAGCAGCGCTACACCTTCATGGGGCCGATCAAGGTCAACCTGGAGAAGGCGGACGACCTCGACACGGGTCTGTACCGGGTGCGCAGCCGCACGCTCGCCTCGTCCAGCAGCCAGACGCCGGAACAGCCGGCCGCCGGCGGCCGGCAGCGCTCCGCGGGACCGGGCGGCGCCGCCGCCTACCCCGGCGCCGCTCCGCCGATGCCGTCCGCACCGCCGCCCGGCGCCCCCGGCGCCCGTCCCGGCGGCTACGGCTACCCGCCCGCCGCGGGCGCACAGCGCCCCGGCGCGGCAGGCGGCGGCCTGGCCGGGGCCCCGCAGCCCGGGTCACGCACCCGCCACTGGATCGAGATCAACGGCGCACGCCACCAGATCTCCCGCGCGACGCTCGTGCTGGGCCGCAGCACCGAGGCCGACGTGCGGATCGACGACCCCGGCGTCTCCCGCCGGCACTGCGAGATCCGGACCGGGTCGCCCTCGACGATCCAGGATCTCGGCTCCACCAACGGCATCGTGGTGGACGGGCAACACACCACCCGCGCTACGCTCCGCGACGGCTCGCGGATCGTCGTGGGCAGCACCACCATCATTTACCGGCAAGCCGAAGGGTGAAGCGGGGGCAATGTCAGAGCTGACCCTCACGGTCATGCGGCTGGGTTTCCTGGCCGTACTGTGGCTGTTCGTGATCGTGGCCGTGCAGGTCATCCGCAGCGACCTGTTCGGTACGCGTGTCACCCAGCGCGGTTCGCGCCGGGAGGCCGGGCGGGCGCAACAGCAGGCCCAGCGCCAGCAGGCGCCTCCGCAGCAGCGCCAGCAGCCCGCCGCCGCGGGCCGCACACGCCGCAACGCACCGACGAAGCTGGTGGTGTCCGAGGGCATCCTCACCGGCACGACGGTCGCGCTCCAGGGCCAGACCATCACGCTGGGCCGGGCGCACGACAGCACGATCGTGCTGGACGACGACTACGCCTCGAGCCGCCATGCCAGGATCTACCCGGACCGCGACGGCCAGTGGATCGTCGAGGACCTGGGCTCCACCAACGGCACGTACCTCGACCGATCGCGGCTGACGACTCCCACACCGATTCCGCTGGGCGCGCCGATCCGTATCGGCAAGACCGTCATCGAGCTTCGGAAGTAGTGCTGCATCATGAGTGAGCGCGAGCGGAGCGAGCACACGGCGGCGGCCGGCACTCAGGGCCCCGGTGTGCTCCCGACCGGAGGGTGGGCAGTGTGGCTCGACACGACCGGCTGTACCCGGAGCCGACGGGCGAGGTGCGCATGAGTCTGTCACTGCGTTTCGCCGCCGGATCGCACAAGGGCATGATCCGGGAGGGCAACGAGGACTCCGGTTACGCCGGTCCGCGCCTGCTGGCCATCGCCGACGGCATGGGCGGCGCCGCCGCCGGCGAGGTCGCCTCCTCGGAGGCCATCTCCACCATCGTCGCCCTCGACGACGACGTGCCCGGCTCCGACGTCCTCACCTCGCTCGGCACGGCCGTGCAGCGGGCCAACGACCAGCTGCGCTCGCTGGTCGAGGAGGACCCCCAGCTCGAGGGCATGGGCACCACGCTCACCGCGCTGCTGTGGACGGGCCAGCGACTCGGTCTCGTCCACGTCGGCGACTCGCGCGCGTACCTGCTGCGGGACGGCGTGCTGACGCAGATCACGCAGGACCACACCTGGGTGCAGCGGCTGGTCGACGAGGGCCGCATCACCGAGGAAGAGGCCACCACCCACCCCCAGCGGTCGCTGCTGATGCGCGCGCTGGGCAGCGGTGAGCACGTGGAACCGGACCTGTCGATCCGCGAGGTCCGGGCCGGCGACCGCTATCTGATCTGCTCCGACGGCCTGTCCGGCGTGGTGTCCCACCAGACGCTCGAGGACACCCTCGCCAGCTACCAGGGCCCGCAGGAGACCGTGCAGGAGCTGATCCAGCTCGCGCTGCGCGGCGGCGGCCCCGACAACATCACGGTGATCGTCGCCGACGTCCTCGACCTGGACACCGGGGACACGCTCGCCGGGCAGCTGTCCGACACCCCGGTCGTCGTCGGCGCGGTCGCCGAGAACCAGCTCCAGCTGCACGACAACGGCATCATGCAGACCCCGGCGGGGCGCGCCTCCGGGCTCGGCCGCAGGCAGCAGGGCCACGGCGGGGGCGGGCAGTTCGGTCCGCCCGGCTCCGGCGGCGACATCACGGGCTTCATCCCCACCGACGGGTTCGCCGACTACACCGACGACGACTTCGTCAAGCCGCGCAAGGGCCGCCGGTGGCTGAAGAGATCCTTCTACGGGGTGCTCACCCTCGCCGTCATCGGCGGCGGCCTGTACGGCGGCTACCGCTGGACGCAGACGCAGTACTACGTCGGCGCCAGCGGCGAGCACGTCGCCCTGTACCGGGGCATCAGTCAGGACCTGGCGTGGGTGTCGTTGTCGAAGGTGGAGAAGGACCACCCCGAGATCGAACTCAAGTACCTCCCGCAGTACCAGCAGAAGCTGGTCGAGGCGACGATCGCCGAGGGCAGCCTGCCGAACGCCCAGAAGAAGATCGACGAGCTGGCCGTTCAGGCTTCCGCGTGCAAGAAGCAGGCGGGTGGCACCGCCGCGGGCGCCACCGGTTCGCAGACCTCCTCGAAGTCCGGTTCCAAGACCGGTTCGAAGACCGCTGAGGGCCGGGGGGGCGCCGCCTCGGGAACCACGTCCGTCTCCCTCACGTCCAAGGCATCGCCGAGCCCCTCGGCAACCGCGTCCCCGTCCGTACCCGCGACCCCCACTCCCACCCCCGGTCCGAGCCTTTCGGAGGAGGAGCAGAAGGTCGTCTCGCGGTGCGGTGAGCAGTAGGCAAGCCGTGAGAGGCCCCGTCACACGATGAGCAGTACTACCAACTCGCCGACGCACCACACGTCCACGATCGGCTCGATCGGCACACCGAGCCGGCGCAACACCGAGCTCGCGCTGCTGGTGTTCGCCGTCGTCATCCCGGTGTTCGCCTATGCCAACGTGGGCCTGGCGATCAACGAGCAGGTGCCGTCCGGCCTGCTGAGCTACGGGCTCGGTCTCGGTCTGCTGGCCGGCGTCGCGCATCTCGTCGTCCGCAAGTTCGCGCCGTACGCCGACCCGCTGCTGCTGCCGGTGGCGACGCTGCTGAACGGGCTGGGGCTGGTCGCCATCTGGCGCCTCGACCAGTCCAAGCTGCTCAAGCGGATCGAGCAGGCCGGCACGGCCGCTCCGCGGCAGCTGCTGTACACGGCGATGGGCATCGCGCTGTTCGTGGTGGTGCTGATCTTCCTGAAGGACCACCGCGCCCTGCAGCGCTACACCTACATCTCCATGGTGGGCGCGATCTTCCTGCTGCTGCTGCCGCTGGTTCCGGGCCTCGGCAAGAACATCTACGGCGCGAAGATCTGGATCTCGGTCGCGGGTTTCTCCATCCAGCCCGGTGAGTTCGCCAAGATCGTGCTGGCGATCTTCTTCGCCGGTTATCTGATGGTGAAACGCGACGCGCTGGCCCTCGCCAGCCGCCGCGTCCTCGGTCTGTACCTGCCGCGCGGCCGCGACCTCGGCCCGATCATCGTGGTCTGGATCATCTCGATCCTGATCCTGGTCTTCGAGACGGACCTCGGCACCTCGCTGCTGTTCTTCGGAATGTTCGTCATCATGCTGTACGTCGCCACCGAGCGGACCAGCTGGATCGTCTTCGGTCTGCTGATGTCGGCGGCCGGCGCGGTCGGCGTGGCCCAGTTCGAGAGCCACGTCCAGCAGCGAGTCCAGGCGTGGCTCGACCCGATGAAGGAGTACACGCTCTCCCAAAACAACGTGCTGGGCCACTCCGAGCAGGCCATGCAGGCCCTGTGGGCGTTCGGCTCCGGCGGGACGCTGGGAACCGGCTGGGGTCAGGGCCACTCCGAGCTGATCAAGTTCGCGGCCAACTCCGACTTCATCCTCGCCACGTTCGGCGAGGAGCTCGGCCTGGCCGGCATCATGGCGCTCCTGCTGCTGTACGGCCTGATCGTCGAACGCGGCGTGCGCACCGCCCTCGCCGCCCGTGACCCCTTCGGCAAGCTGCTCGCCATCGGCCTCTCCGGCGCGTTCGCCCTCCAGGTGTTCGTCGTCGCCGGCGGTGTGATGGGGCTCATCCCGCTGACCGGTATGACGATGCCGTTCCTCGCGTACGGCGGTTCGTCCGTCATCGCCAACTGGGCTCTGATCGGCATCCTGATCAGGATCAGCGACACCGCCCGCCGTCCGGCGCCCGCGCCTGCCTCAACCCCCGACGCCGAGATGACCCAGGTGGTCCGCCCGTCATGAACAAGCCCCTGCGCCGGATCGCGATCTTCTGCGGCCTCCTGATCCTCACCCTGCTGCTGCGGGACAACTACCTGCAGTACGTCAAGGCGGACAGCCTCGCAAGCGACACCAAGAACCGCCGCGTCAACATCACGCGGTACGCCACCCCGCGCGGCAACATCGTCGTCGGCGGCAAGGCGATCACCGGTTCGGTGGAGACCACCGGCGACTACAAGTACAAGCGCACCTGGACCAACGGCCCGATGTGGGCGCCGGTCACCGGCTACTCCTCGCAGGCCTTCGGCGCCAACCAGCTGGAGCGGCTGGAGGACGGCATCCTCAGCGGCAACGACGACCGGCTCTTCTTCCGCAACACCCTGGACATGATCACGGGCAAGGAGAAGGAGGGCGGCAGCGTGGTCACCACCCTCAACGCCGCCGCGCAGAAGGCCGCCTACGAGGGCCTGGGCGACAAGAAGGGCGCGGTCGCCGCGATCGAGCCGTCCACGGGCAAGATCCTCGCGCTGGTCTCCACTCCGTCGTACGACCCCTCGAAGTTCGCCGGGTCCTCCGACAAGGACGCCGAGGAGTGGAAGAAGGTCCAGAAGAAGAACAACCCCGACGACCCGATGCTCAACCGGGCGCTGCGGGAGACCTACCCGCCCGGTTCCACGTTCAAGGTGGTCACGGCCGCCGCGGCGCTGGAGAACGGCAAGGTCTCCGACATCGACGACAAGACCGACACCCCCGACCCGTTCAAGCTGCCGCAGTCCTCGACCAAGCTCACCAACGAGCACGGCGAGTGCAAGAACGCCAGCCTGCGTTACGCGCTCATGGTGTCCTGCAACACCGTCTTCGCGAAGATGGCCGACAACGTCGGCAACGACAAGATGATCGAGCAGGCGTCCAAGTTCGGCTTCAACGAGGCCGAACTGGACACCCCGGTGCGCGCGGCCGAGTCGGTCTACCCCAAGGACAACGCCCCGCAGAACGCGCTGGACGGCATCGGCCAGGGCTCCAACCGGGCCACCCCGCTGCAGATGGCCATGGTCGCCTCGGCGGTCGCCAACGACGGCAAGCTGATGAAGCCGTACATGGTGGACCAGATCTGGGCGAAGCTGGACCCTCTGGACACCACGGAGCCCCAGGAGCTGTCCCAGGCCGTCTCGGCCAAGACCGCGCAGGCGCTGCAGAAGATGATGGAGACGGTCGTCGAGGACCCGCAGGGCACCGGCGGAAAGGCCAAGATCGACGGCGTGAAGGTCGGCGGCAAGACCGGTACCGCCCAGCACGGCCTCAACAACAGCGAGAAGCCGTACGCCTGGTTCATCTCGTACGCCAAGCTGTCCGACGGCAGCGCGCCGGTCGCCGTCGCCGTCGTCGTCGAGGACGGTGCGGCCAACCGTGGCGACATCACCGGCGGCGGTCTCGCCGGCCCGATCGCGAGGGACGTGATGAAGGCAGTCATCGGCAACAAGAAGTGACCCCCATCACGTCGCCTACACATCGGTGCACGTTGCGATACCGGTCTCGTATCGGGTGACGGGCTTGGCCAGGTCACACAGCTCCGTCCGGGTACGGTATGCCCGGACGGCAGCCTCCGTCCGCACATATGTGCCGGGCGGGACCGACGGAGAGGGCTGGTAGGTAGCTATGGAAGAGCCGCGTCGCCTCGGCGGCCGGTACGAGCTGGGCCACGTGCTCGGCCGTGGTGGCATGGCCGAGGTCTACCTCGCGCATGACACCCGCCTCGGCCGTACCGTGGCGGTGAAGACGCTGCGCGCGGACCTCGCGCGCGACCCGTCCTTCCAGGCCCGGTTCCGCCGGGAGGCCCAGTCTGCCGCCTCGCTCAACCACCCCGCGATCGTGGCGGTGTACGACACGGGCGAGGACTACATCGGCGATGTGTCCATCCCGTACATCGTCATGGAGTACGTCGACGGGTCCACGCTCCGCGAGCTGCTCCACTCCGGCCGCAAGCTGCTGCCGGAGCGGACGCTGGAGATGACCATCGGCATCCTCCAGGCCCTGGAGTACTCGCACAGAGCCGGCATCGTCCACCGCGACATCAAGCCCGCGAACGTCATGCTGACGCGCAACGGCCAGGTCAAGGTCATGGACTTCGGCATCGCCCGCGCCATGGGCGACTCCGGCATGACGATGACGCAGACGTCGGCGGTCATCGGCACCGCGCAGTACCTCTCGCCGGAGCAGGCCAAGGGCGAGCAGGTCGACGCCCGCTCCGACCTGTACTCCACCGGCTGTCTGCTCTACGAGCTGCTGACGGTGCGGCCGCCGTTCATCGGGGACTCCCCGGTCGCGGTGGCCTACCAGCACGTCCGGGAGGAGCCGCAGCCGCCGAGCGTCTTCGACCCCGAGATCACCCCCGAGATGGACGCGATCGTCCTGCGGGCGCTGGTCAAGGACCCGAACTACCGCTACCAGTCCGCCGACGAGATGCGCCTGGACATCGAGGCCTGCCTCGACGGCCAGCCGGTCGCCGCCACGGCCGCGATGGGCTCGGTCGGCTACGGCGGGTACGGCGACGACCACGCGACGACGGCGATGCGCTCGGCGGACGCGGGCGCCACGTCGATGCTGCCGCCCATGAACCCGGACGACGGCGGCTACGGCTACGACGACCGGCCCGACCGGCGCCGACAGAGGAAGTCGAACACCTCGACGATCCTGCTCGTCGTCGCCGCCGTGCTGGTCCTGGTGGGCGCGGTCCTGATCGGCAAGTGGGTCTCCAGCGGTGGGGTCAACAACGAGTCGGTGCCCGTGCCCAACCTGATCGGCCAGACCCAGGCCGACGCCCAGAAACAGCTGACCAACAGTGATCTGAAGCTGGGAACGGTCACGCAGAAGCCCTGCGAGGACCAGCCCAAGGGCAAGATCTGCGACCAGGACCCCGATCCTACGAACAAGGTCGACAAGAACAGCGCCGTCAACCTGGTGGTATCCACCGGCGCGCCGAAGGTCGCCCTCCCGGATGTGCAGGGCCTGACGTTCGACAAGGCGAAGGAACAGCTGGAAGCCAAGGGATTCGTGGTCGAGAAGGAGACTCAGGAATCCGACCAGCGTCCCGATGTCGTCATCGGCCAGGACCCCAAGGGCGACACCGAGTTGGAGAAGGGCGCCACGATCACCCTCACCGTGGCGGTGGAGAAGGCGAAGTCCACCGTCCCCGACGTCTCGAACAAGAGCTGTGACGAGGCGAAGGCCCAGATGCAGCAGAACGGCCTCAAGGGCGACTGCGTCGAGGTCGACACCCAGGACCAGAACCAGGTCGGCAAGGTCATCCAGACCGTGCCGTCGATCGGATCCCAGGCCGACAAGGGCTCCAAGGTCCAGATCCAGATCGGCAAGAGCACCCAGACCCAGGTGCCGGGCAACCTCCAGGGCATGTCCCTGAAGGACGCCAAGAAGGCGCTGCAGGACGCGGGCCTGAACGTCGGCAACATCGCCGGTTCCCAGGACGACGACGCCCAGGTCATCAACTCCGACCCGGCCCCCGGCAGCACGGTCAACAGGGGTCAGACGGTCAACCTGATCGCCTTCAAGAACGGCAACAACAACGGCGGTAACAACGGCGGTGGCGGCTTCTTCGGAGGAGGCGGCGGCTAGCCGGGCGGCAGGAACAGACAGCGCGGGCCCCGCCGGTCGAGTTCCGGCGGGGCCCGCGCGTCTGACAGGGACGGGCCCGTCGGCTCAGCCCAGTTCCTTCGGCGGGGTGCGGTCGGCGTCCACCTTGTCGACCCGCACCAGCTCGCCCCACACCACGTACCGGTACCGGGACGTGTACACCGGTGTGCAGGTCGTCAGGGTGATGTAGTGGCCCGCCTTCGTCTTCCCCGACTCCTTCGGGACCTGGGCGAGGACCTGCACGTTGTACTTCGAGGTTTCGTCGAGGATGTCGTACACCTTGTAGACGTACCACTTGTCCTTCGTCTCGAAGACGATCGGGTCGCCCTTCTCCAGCTTGTCGATGTTGTGGAACTTCGCGCCGTGGCCGTCGCGGTGGGCGGCGAGGGTGAAGTTGCCCTTCTTGCCCGTCATCGGCAGCGTCGCCTTGCTCGGGTCCGTGTAGTAGCCGGCGACGCCTTCGTTGAGGATCTTCGACGAGGTGCCCTTCGCGACCAGCACCTCCCCGTTCCTCATCGCGGGGACGTGCAGGAAGCCGATGCCGTCCTTGGTGTCGAGCGCCCCCGGCCCTGCGGGCTCCTGCGCCCAGGTGTCGCGCACCCGGTCGCCCTGCCGGTCCGCGTGCCGGTCCGCGACGACGTTGGTCCACCACAGGGAGTAGACGACGAACAGGCCGAGCACCAGGCCGACGGTGATGAGGAGTTCCCCGAAGACGCTGACGGCCAGGGCGACCCGGCTGCCTCTGCGGCGCGGCGCCGGCCCGGACGCGTCCACGCGCGCGTGCTGTTCGTGCTCGGTGTCGCCGGTGGTCGCTGCCACGTTCATCTGCCCCTACTCGCTGCACACCTACGGACCGCACGCCTACAGGGGCGCACGCCTATTCGACGAGCGCATCCGGCTTGCCCTTGCTGCGCGGCCGTTCCTCGACCATCTTGCCCCAGACGATCAAGCGGTACTTGCTGGTGAACTCCGGCGTGCAGGTGGTGAGGGTGATGTACCGGCCCGGCCCGGTGAGTCCGGAGCCCGGCGGGACCGGATCGAGGACGCTCGTGTTGCTCGGCGCGGTCACCGGCAGCGTCGACGTCATCTTGTAGACGAAGTACTCGTTCTGCGTCTCGACGACGATGGGGTCGCCCGCCTGCAGCCGGTTGATGTACCGGAACGGCTCGCCGTGCGTGTTGCGGTGGCCCGCGAGCCCGAAGTTCCCGGTCTTGGCGTCGGGCATCGCCGTCGCCAGCGGAGCCTCGCCGTAGTGGCCGACCATGCCCTTGTCGAGGACCTTCTTGTTGCTGACGCCCTCGGCGATCGGCACCACCACGTCCAGCTTGGGGATGTGCAGAATGGCGAAACCCTGCCCCGGCGAGAACGCGCCGGGAGCACGCTTGCCGCTGGCCCAGTCGTCCTGGAGGCTGCTCGCCTCCCGGTCCGCCTGCGCGTGGGCGCGCACGTTCGTCCACCACAGCTGGTAGGTCACGAACAGGAGCATCAGCACGCCCGTGGTGATGAACACCTCGCCGATCGCCCGGCTGGCGACCACCGCCGGGCTCGGCTTGCGCGCCCGTTCCCGGCGGCGCGCCTCGACGCGTGACAGCGGCCGCTCGTCCTGCGCGGGTGCGTCGGCCCCGCTGTGCGACTCGGATGCCTCACCCGGACCGCCATGACGCCCACGGCGCCCCTTGGCGGCCTTCCTGCGGGCCGCGCGGCCGCCCGCAGGGGTTCCGGGGGCCGGAGTGACGGCTGAGTCCCCAGAGGCGGCCATGGGTCCACGGCCGAACGTGAGCGACGGCGGTATCCGCAGCGCCACCGTCTCCTCGTCGACGGGCGGCCGGTACGCCTGCTCCCGGTAGGGGTCGGCGCCGTACGGTTCACCGCCGAAGGACCCGTCCGACGCGGCGCCGTACGAGTCCTCGCGCTCGGGCCGCAGCGCGGTCACGCCGTGGCCCTGCCCACCACCGGGGCGAGCCCCGCCGACCTCGCCGGCGCGCCCTCGTCGCCGCACTCCACGAGCCAGTTGGCCAGCATCCGGTGCCCGTGCTCGGTGAGCACCGACTCCGGGTGGAACTGCACGCCCTCGACGGGCAGTTCGCGGTGACGCAGGCCCATGATGATGCCGTCGTGGGTCCGGGCGGTGACCTCGAGCTCGGCGGGGACCGTCGCCGGCTCGGCGGCCAGCGAGTGGTAGCGGGTCGCGGTGAACGGCGACGGCAGACCGGCGAAGACACCCCTGCCCTCGTGCTCCACCCGCGAGGTCTTGCCGTGCAGCAGCTCCGGGGCGCGGTCCACGACCCCGCCGTACGCGACCTGCATCGACTGCATGCCCAGGCAGACGCCGAAGACGGGGACCCCGGTGTCCGCACAGTGACGGACCATCTCCACGCAGACCCCCGCCTCTTCGGGCGTGCCGGGCCCCGGGGACAGCAGGACGCCGTCGAAGCCGTCCTGCGCGTGGGCCGTGGAGACCTCGTCGTTGCGCAGGACCTCGCACTCGGCGCCCAGCTGGTACAGGTACTGGACCAGGTTGAAGACGAAGCTGTCGTAGTTGTCGACGACGAGAATGCGCGCGCTCACTGGTTGTCCACCGTCACATCGTTGAAGGGAAGCAGCGGTTCGGCCCACGGAAAGACGTACTGGAAGAGCGCGTACACCACGGCCATCACCAGCACGATCGAGATCAGCGCCTTCAGCCACGCGTTTCCCGGCAGATGCCGCCAGATCCAGCCGTACATGCCGTCCCTTCCGTCGCACCACGGCACCTGACTCACGCCGTACACCACCAGACTAACGGCGCAGAGCCCTCGGTTCGCCTGCCTCCACGGGCTGTGTGGAGTCCAGGTGCGCCCAGACGATCAGCCGGTGACTGTGGCCCCATTCGGGATCGCACGTGGTCAACGTCAGGTACCGGCCCGGACGCGTGTACCCCGACTTACGTGGCACAGCGTCGATCACCTCGACGTCCGAGGGCACTGTTTTGTAGGGCCCTTTGTCGATCCGATACGTGAACCAGGTCGTCCCGTCCGTCAGCACCACGGCATCACCCCGTCTGAGCTCGGGAAAGTCCTTGAACGGGTCGCCGTAGGTCCGGCGGTGGCCGGCGACGGAGAAGTTCCCGGTCTGCCCGAGCCGGGCAGTCCCCGTGTAGTGACCCAGCCCCTTCTTCAGGGTCCCGGTCGAGGTCCCCTCGAGCACCGGCTTGTTCCACGTGAAACCAAGACGCGGGATGTACATCACCGCGAAGGGTCGGCCGCCGCGGTAGGACGGCTGCGGCGCGGCGCCGGTGGGGCTCGCGCTCGGGGCGGGTCCCGCGGCCTGACGGTCCCACTGTTCGTGCAGGGCGTCGATCTGGTCGTCCATGGCCCGGTCCGCCCGCACGCCGGTCCAGAACAGCACATAGACGACGAAGAGGACGATGACGGCTCCCACGGTGACGCACAGCTCGCTGATCGTCCTGACGATCACCCGCACCGACACAGGCGCCCCCGGCTGCCGCTGCTCCGCTACTCCACAGGCTTGGCGTAGTGCAGATCCACTGTGCCCGAGTAGCCCGGCAGAGTCACCGTCCCGTCCTCGGTCACTTTCCAGCCGAGGCCGTAGACGTTGACGTAGACCATGTAGTTCTGGATCGCCGGGGAGTCCGCGAGCGCCTGCTGCATCTTCTCCGGGTCCCCCACGGCCTGGATCTTGTACGGCGGGGAGTAGACGCGGCCCTGGAGGATCAGGGTGTTGCCGACGCAGCGGACGGCGCTGGTGGAGATCAGCCGCTGGTCCATGACCTTGATTCCCTGGGCACCGCCCTGCCAGAGCGCGTTCACCACGGCCTGGAGATCCTGCTGGTGGATGACCAGGTAGTCCGGCTGCGGCTCCGGGTAGCCGGGGAGTTTGGCGGTGGCGTTCGGCGGGGCGTCGTTGAGCGTGACGGTGACGGCCCGGCCCTTGAGCTTCTGGGTGCCGGCGCTCTTCTCCAGTCCGGCGAGCTTGTCGTCCTGGGCCTGAGTGCTGCCGTCGTCGGCCTCGGCCAGCGACTCCACGTCGTCGCGCAGGGCGGCGTTGGTCTCGTCCAGCTCACCGTTCTTCTGGCTGCGCTCCTGGATGAGGTCGGAGAGCTTCAGCAGGGAGGCGTCCGTGCGGATGTTGGTGCCCTTGGCGGTGGTGAAGCTGGTGAAGAAGAGGAGACCGGCGAGGGCGAAGACGCCGATCGTGAGCAGACGCACCGGCCGGAAGCCGCCGAAACCGCCCCTGCGGCCGGGCGAGGGGGAAGGCGGAACGACCGCGTCCGCAGTCTCCGGCGAATTCGATGGAGAAACGTGTCCGGGATCGGGCGCGGAACCCGTTGATCCCGTCCGGGGGGAGTCGGCAGAATTGCTCAACGTACCCTTATCTCCTTCAGCGCCGTAGAAGCACTACGCTAACGGACGCCCGGGGGAGCCCAGCAGCCCCCCAGTACGCAGCCCCCGAGCCCGACCCAGTACCTGCGCGGCCACGCAGCGCATCGACAGGAGAGACCCTCGTGCCGAAGTCACGTATCCGCAAGAAGGCCGACTACACGCCGCCTCCGGCGAAGCAGGCGACCGCGATCAAGCTGAACAGTCGCGCCTGGGTCGCACCGGTGATGCTGGCCATGTTCATCATCGGGCTCGCCTGGATCGTGGTCTTCTACGTCACCGACGGCACGCTGCCCATCGACCAGCTGAACAACTGGAACATCGTGGTCGGCTTCGGGTTCATCGCGGCCGGGTTCGGCGTCTCCACGCAGTGGAAGTGACGGGCGTCCAGGGACCCGTCCAAGGCTCCGACCGAAGCTCCGACCAGCTCTGCCCATGACTCTCCACAGAGTTATCCACAGCGGTTTCCACACTTGGGGAAAGAACGACGATCTGTGGATAACCTCTCGGAGGTTGACGCCGGTGTGACCTAACTACCGGTCGCCGCCTTCACTCGAAAAACTGTTCGCCCCCTGCCTGACCTGCGAAAACGCAAGTCGCGAGCAGGGGGCGAAGCTGTTCCCGCACTTTGTGCACAAGATTCGCCACAGACTGTGGACAACAGCGCGCTCAGGTGAGCTGGGCGGTCCTCAGGAGCGTGACGACGACGACCGCGCCCAGCATCAACGCGCAGGCCCCGAACTGGACGAGGGCGCGGCGCTCGCGCGGCGCGTACACCATGGCCGCGCCGACGACGAGACCGGCGACCAGACCGCCGACGTGCGCCTGCCAGGAGATACCGCTCCAGCCGAACGTGATGACCAGGTTGATCACCAGCAGGGCGATCACCGGACGCATGTCGTAGCGCTGGCGCCGCACCAGCACCGCGAGCGCGCCGAAGAGCCCGAAGACGGCGCCCGAGGCGCCGAGCGAGGCCTGGTTGGGCGCGGCCAGCAGATAGGTCAGCGCGCTGCCGGCGAGCCCCGACACCATGTACAGGGCGAGGTAGCGGGCCCGGCCCAGGGCGGCTTCGAGCGGGCCGCCGATCCACCAGAGGCTGAGCATGTTGGACAGGATGTGGATGTAACTGCCGTGCAGGAACATCGCGGTCAGCATCCGGTACCACTGGCCTTCGGCGACGCCCTGGAGCTCGCCGAAGCCGAGAGCCGGCATGAACGCGCGGCCGATCAGGTCGAACCGGTCGGTGAAACTGTCGCCGACGGCCTGCTGGACCAGGAA
Source organism: Streptomyces sp. NPDC020597 (assembly GCF_044335095.1). NCBI lineage: Bacteria > Bacillati > Actinomycetota > Actinomycetes > Kitasatosporales > Streptomycetaceae > Streptomyces > Streptomyces sp. NPDC020597. The sequence continues at coordinate 201,355 of NZ_JBIRUL010000004.1, forward strand.
CATCGCCAGGTTGAGGCCGATGAGGATCTTCGTGACCAGGTGCGGGTCGGCGGCCACCGCGCCGCCCGCGATCGTGCGGGGCTGCGAGGCGCTCGGGGCGTGACCGGTGCCGGAGCCCTCGCGGACGCACGTCGGGCACTGGAAGCCGACGGAGGCGCTGACCATGCACTCCGGGCAGATCGGACGCTCGCAGCGGGTGCAGCGCACGCCGGTCTCCCGGTCGGGGTGCCGGTAGCAGACGGGCGGGCCGCTGTGTGCGTCGTCCTGCCGGCTGCCGGACGCCTGGTCCATGTGGGCTCCCAGTGGGTGGTCTGAAGTCGTCGGAGCAGGTGAAGGAACCGCCCTGCTCATCCTTACGGACCAGCAGGGCGTTTGGTTCCCGAAGGCCTGCCGCGCATCCGGACTCAGGTCGTCCGGCGCCCCACGACGACCGAGTCGATGACGACGTCCTTCAGCGGGCGCTCCGTACGCGGGTTGGTCTGCACCTTGGAGATCGCGTCGACGACCTTCTGGCTCGCCGTGTCCGTGACCTCGCCGAAGATGGTGTGCTTGCGGGTCAGCCAGGCCGTCGGGGAGACGGTGATGAAGAACTGCGAGCCGTTGGTGCCCGGGCCGGAGTTGGCCATGGCCAGCAGGTAGGGCCTGTCGAACCGCAGCTCCGGGTGGAACTCGTCCGCGAACTGGTAGCCGGGGTCGCCCGTGCCGTTGCCCAGCGGGTCGCCGCCCTGGATCATGAATCCGTCGATCACCCGGTGGAAGACGGTGCCGTCGTAGAGCCTGGCCGAGGACCGCACGCCCGTCTTGGGGTTGACCCACTCGCGCTCGCCGGTGGCGAGCTCCACGAAGTTCTTGACCGTCTTGGGGGCGTGGTCCGGGAAGAGCCGGATCTCGATGTCGCCGAAGTTGGTCTTCAGCGTGGCGTACAGGTGCTCGGCCACGATCTTGATCTGCCTTCCGTCGTCTTGCTGTGACTCCCCGATCCTCGCACGGTCCAGGACGGCGGAAGCCGAACCACCGGTCCCGCCGGGTCGTACCGGTCCGTCCCGGTCGTCACAGTGCCCGTACGGGTCGGTGCGGGTCCCTCCGGACCCCGTCGGATCCCGTCGGATCCCCTCGCGTCCCTCCGACTCCCGGAAGGGACCGAGAGGACCGACGCTTCCGTCAGGAAAACGCGCCCGAGTCCTCCCGGACGGGAGCGAGCCGGGCCGATCCATGGCATCGTCGGTTTTGTCGCCCTGGCGAGCCTCTGTCGCCATTGCCCTGAATCTGAACTGAATCCGTCCTGAAACCGCCCCGAATCCGTCCGCCGTCGCACGTGATCAGCACCCGTATGCCCGCCCGCACATGCCGCGATCGCACTCGGCAGGCATGATCCGTAAAAGGGTGGAAAGTCGAAATACCGTACGCCACCGAGGAGGAGGAACCCGTGACCCGCATCGACAGCGTGCGCGCCGCGACCGGCTCGGCGAAGGGAAGCGTGCTGCACGCCGCGGAAGTGGTGGCGCCCTACGCCGACACGGCCAAGGAACGGGCCGCGCTCTACGCGCATGAGGCCCGTGTACGGCTCGCGCCCAAGGTGTCGCTGGCCGCCGAACAGGCCCGCGTCCAGTACGGCGCCCACGTCGCCCCGCGCCTTGAACAGGCTCTGACGCACGTCCCGCCGAAGGTCGACCTGGCCGCGCACGAAGCGGCCGTCCGCACCCGCCAGGCCGCCCGGCAGGCGGCCGACTACTCCCGGCCGAAGATCGAACAGGCGGTCGCCGCGGCCGGTCCCGTGAAGGATGAGGCCGCCGCACGCGGCACCGCCGCGCTGGCCGCCCTGCGCGGTCAGGTGACGCCGAAGGAGATCGAGAAGCTGGTGCGCAAGCACCGGCGGCGTGCCAGGGCGGGCAAGCTCGCCAAGGCACTGGCCGTGCTGGGCGCCGTCGCCGGCGGCGCGTACGCGGCCTACCGGTGGTGGGACAAGCAGGCCAACCCGGACTGGCTGGTCGAGCCCCCGGCGGCCACGGAGGTACCCGCCCCCGGCACCCCCCTGACCTCGGTGGACGGCAGCGCCGATCCGGCCGTTCTGGACCCCGAGGTCCAGGCCAAGCAGGCCGAGGAGGAAGCCGCGGACCGCGACGACCGCGGCTGAGCCGACCGCCGGCCCGCGGTCGCCCGGCGTCCGCCGACCGGCCTCGTCACCGCGCCCCAGCACAGCAGAAGACCCCTCCCATCTGCGTCACCGCAGGTAGGAGGGGTCTTTTCGTGGAGCCTAGGGGAGTCGAACCCCTGACATCTGCCATGCAAAGACAGCGCTCTACCAACTGAGCTAAGGCCCCGGAAGACGACGTCCGGCCGGATCGAACTCGTCCCGGCGGGCGCCGCAGACCAGAGTACCGGGTCACCGGGGGTATCTCGCAAAAAGATTGGGGGTCCCCGCGGATGACCACTCTCCGTAAGATGCTCGGACGTGGTTCGCTACAGCGAACCGCGGTTTCTGGGGAAGCGATGGGGAGACGCAATGGACGCCGCACAGCAGGAAGCGACCGCGAGAGCGCGGGAACTGCAGCGGAACTGGTACGGGGAGCCGCTGGGGGCGCTCTTCCGTAAGCTCATCGACGATCTTGGCCTCAACCAGGCTCGTCTCGCGGGGGTGCTGGGACTGTCCGCGCCGATGCTGTCGCAGCTGATGAGCGGTCAGCGGGCGAAGATCGGCAATCCGGCGGTGGTGCAGCGGGTGCAGCTGCTCCAGGAGTTGGCCGCACAGGTCGCGGACGGCAGCGTCAGCGCCGCCGAGGCGACCGAGCGCATGGACGAGATCAAGCGGTCGCAGGGGGGATCGGTGCTCAGCAACGTCACACAGTCCACGACCAGTTCGGGGGCGCCCACGGTCAAGCGGGTGGTCCGCGAGATCCAGTCGCTGCTGCGCTCGGTGTCCGCCGCCGGCGACATCATCGACGCCGCCGACACGCTCGCCCCGACCCACCCCGAACTGGCGGAGTTCCTCCGGGTGTACGGCGCCGGCCGCACCTCCGACGCCGTGACGCACTACCAGTCCCACCAGAGCTGAGCGCGGGCCCCGGTAGCCGAAGGGGGTTCGGCATCCGGGAGGTCGGCAGCCCGCGGGGGCGGCGGCCGGCACCGCAGGTCAGCACCTGGAACGGCGCCACGTGACGGGGGACACGGCGCGCGGGGCACGGGGGACGCGCGAGGCACGGGGGACGCGCGGGACGTACAGGTTCGTGAAGTGCACGGGGGACTTCGTGAAGTCCACGGGGGACACGCGGGACGCACGGGGTTCGTAGAGTCCACGGGGGACACGGGGGTCGTATCGCCTGTCACGGGGGTAGCAAGGGGGAGAACCCGTAGGCGCGAGGGGGAGGAGCGACGCACTGCCATGGGTGAGGTCTTCGCCGCACGGTACGAACTGGCCGACCCGATCGGCCGCGGAGGGGTGGGCGCGGTCTGGCGCGCCTGGGACCACCGCCGCCGCCGATACGTCGCCGCCAAGGTCCTCCAGCAGAGCGACGCGCACGCGCTGCTGCGCTTCGTGCGCGAGCAGGCGCTGCGGATCGACCATCCCCATGTGCTCGCGCCCGCCAGCTGGGCGGCCGACGACGACAAGGTGCTCTTCACCATGGACCTGGTGGCCGGCGGTTCGCTGGCCCACCTCGTCGGCGACTACGGGCCCCTGCCGCCGGTGTTCGTGTGCACCCTGCTCGACCAGCTGCTCTCCGGGCTCGCCGCGGTCCACGCGGAAGGCGTCGTGCACCGCGACATCAAGCCCGCCAACATCCTGCTGGAGGCCACCGGAACGGCCCGGCCGCGCCTCAGGCTCTCCGACTTCGGCATCGCGATGCGGCTGGGCGAGCCCCGGCTGACCGACACCGACCTCGTGGTGGGGACGCCGGGTTATCTCGCACCCGAGCAGATGCTGGGCGCCGACCCCGACTTCCCGGCCGACCTGTTCGCGGTCGGCCTGGTCGCGCTGTACCTGCTCGAGGGGGCCAAGCCCGACGCCAAGGCCCTGGTCGAGCACTTCGCGGACCACGGAACGCCGGGCGCGCCCAAGAACGTCCCCGAGCCCCTGTGGCAGGTCGTGGCCACCCTGCTGCAGCCGGACCCGCAGGCGCGCTTCCGTACGGCCACCGGAGCGCGCAAGGCCCTCGCGGCGGCCGCCGAACTCCTTCCGGAGCCGGGACCGGACGACGAGCTGATCGAGATCTTCGACCAACTCGGGCCGCTGCCGCAGGGGTTCGGTCCCGCCGGTCCCGCGCCCCGGTCCGACGGCTCGACCACCCGCCCGGAGGGCCCCTCGTCCCGGCCCGCCGGCCCACCGGATCCCGCCCGGCCGAACGCCGCGTCCGTGCCGTCCCGGCCGTCCACCCCGCCCGCTCAGGCGCCGCCCCGGCCCGCCACCCCTCCGCCCGGCTCCGCGCACCTTCCGGATCCCGCGCACCATCCCGATCCCGCACACCTTCCGGATCCAGGGCTCCTTCCGGATCCAGGGCTCCTTCCGGATCCGGGGCACCTCCCCGGTCCCGCTGCCGTGTCCGCCCCGACTCCCTCGCAGACTCTCTCGCCCACCCCGTCGATGTCGGACACGGGCAGCTTCCCCCTGCCGCCTCCGCAGCCCACGACCGGCTCGTTCCCCTCCGCGCAGGCGCCAGCCCAGGCGTCCGCGCAGTCCCCCGCGCCCCGTCCTCCCGGCCACACGCCGCCGACCGGCTCCCCCACGCCCTCGCACCACCAGCCCCCGTACCAGGCGTCCCAGGCGTACCAGCCGTACCGGCCCGCGTACGAGCCCACCTTCGCCCTGCCCACCCGTGAGCCGCGGGCCGACACCTCGTCGACCGCCTCGTACACCGCCCGTGACTCCCGGTCCCCGCAGCACGTCCGCCACCTGCAGCACGCACCTGCGGCGTCTGCGGCGCCGGCGCGCACCGGCCGACGGGGGCATCGTGCCGCCCGCCGGGGACGGCCGGGGCCGCCGGTGAAGGTCACGGTGCCCCTGCTGCTGCTCGCGCTGGCCTGTTACGCGGTCGGGTTCTGGGCGCTGGCCCGCATCTGAGCCGCGGCGGCCCGGCGTCGTGCGGTCAGGGTCCAGATCCCGAGCACCGAGAGCAGCAGGCTGCCGGCGCCGATGCCGCCCACCGCCACCGCCTTCATCGCGGGGTCCCCGCCCGGCGTCCCGCCGCGCGACGCGTCGACGGTGTTCGCCGTGGCCGCCGCCTGCGGCTCCGGATCCGGGGCCCCGACGTCGAAGACCCCGCGCGGCGCCGACCGCGCCGCGTAATTCGGCCCGTCCTGGGTCCGGCCGTCGACCCGGATCCGCAGGGTCAGCCCGTAGGGGCCGTCCCCGAAGCGGTCGCCCACCTGGGCCGCGAGGTGCACCGCGAGGTAGTACGCGCCGGCGAACCGCAGGGACTTGGTGGAGGTGGCGGAGGCGTATCGGTTGGCGTAGCCGACCGGCGGGAGCGGGGGCAGCGCCGTCGACTTCTGGGCGCCGCCGTACCCCACGGAGGTGTCCTTGACCTCGGCTCGCACCGGGTTGTAGAGCGTCATGTCCAGGGCATCGACCACGTAGCCGGAGTCCCTGTCGGCGCTCCCCAGATCGACCGCGGCGTACACCTGTCGGCCCCAGTCGACGGGCACCTTGTAGAAGAGGGTCTGGCCGGGGACGATCTCGTCGCTCCAGACGCCCTGGCGCACGGCGGTGGCCCCGGTGAAGCCGGCTCCGCCCCGAACGGCCACCCGCTCGGCGACGGGCAGCGCGGGCGTCGCGGAGTCCCACGCCTCGGGTGCGCTCGTGGCGGTCGCCTTCCGCAGGGCGGGCTCGGAGACGGGTGCGAGCTCCAGCTCCCAGGGCCCGTCGGCGGCCGTCTCCGTCTCCTCGCCACCGGCGCCCGAGCCGCTGCCTCTGCTGCTGCCTCTGCCGCTTCCACCGTCCCCGTCTCCGCGGACGCTGTCAGGGGCGCCGGTGCGCTCCACGACCACGTAGTACGTCCCGGCCTTCTGGCACAGCCCTCTACCGGGGAGGATCTCGCGGGCGGCCCACGCGGTGATCGGCTGCGGGCTCTTGGACGCTCCGACCGTCGCCTTGTCGCGGGAGCAGGACGCTCCGTCGGCGTTCTGCACGGAGACGCCGATGCCGTCGCCGACGGACAGGACGGCGTCCGTCCGGGGCACGGACGTGACGGCGACGTACACGTTCGACGTGCCGTCGAGTTCGAGGCGGTAGTAGGCCTTCCCCCGGCTCTCGAGAGAGCTGCGGTAGGTCGCGCCGGGCTCCAGGGCGACGGCGGCGGTGGTGCCCGTGGCCGCGGGTGCGGGGCGGACGTCGCCCGCGAAGGCGTAGGCAGGGGCGTCCGCCTTCGGTGTGGCCGGCGCGGTCGTCGCGGCCCTCGCGGTCGTCGCGGCCCTCGCGGCCGGTCCGGGCAGCGCTGCCGGGGCCGCGCACAGCACCGCTCCCACGACCGCGGCCCGCACGACGGCACGCCGCCGGGCCGTCCCGGCACTCCCACGCCCCGCACGCCGGGTCATCGACGCCGCCCCCTCCCCTTGGACCGAACGTGGGCCATCCTGCCCGGCACGCGCGCGTGGCACCCGTGTATTGCGGGCGGTCGTCCGAAAAGCCCGCCTTCGGCCGTGCGTATCCGCAGTCCGGGGGTTCCGCAACACAAGACCCCGACCGCGAGCTGCGGCCGGGGTCTGCTCAGTCTTCGGTATCGGTACTCAGGAACCCGTGGGCACGGAGTCGGTCGCCTCCGTCCACAGATCCTGCTCGGCGCGGTCCGCCTGGATCTGGCGGTACACGAGGAGCCCGCCGATGGCGGCCAGTGCGACCAGGAGAAGCTTCTTCACCGCGCTACCTCGTCTTTCCTTGGCGTAGGGGATCTCTGGCGCCCGACTATACACACCGACCGATACCGATCGGTGACCTGCGTCCGCCCCCAACTCCCGCCTTCGGCAGCGCAGTAGATGCGGATCGGACCACTCCGATCGGAGGGTGATCACATCTCCACAGAGGGTGACTTTTGACCCCTCTCGTACGCCTTGGCTGCCTTTCCTGCCTCTTTATCCGCTCTTGCACCCATCCGAGTGGTGTTCATCGGAACAACGCCACGCCACGAGCGTCGGTCCACGACTTCGCGGCCTCCATACACATCATGAGGAAAGTACGCAAATCGCCCAACCCGAAAGTGAGGGGCCATGACCGACAACCGCGTCATGAAGCTGTGGACCGCCATCGTCACCGCCTTCCTCGCGCTGTGCACGGCGCTCGGACTCATCACGACGACCGCCACGACGGCCGCGGCCGTGGCCGAGCCGGCACGCAGCGCGGAGAGCTTCGGCGCCGCACAGGAGCCGGCCCGGCCGACGGCGTCGTCGCCGACCTGGCTCTGGTCCCAGGCCCGCTCCCTGCCCCCCACGATGAAGCAGCGCATCAGCGCCGAGGCACACGGCAAGTCCCCCAGCTGCCGCCACCACGGCCTGCCGGACACGGAAGCGGCCGAGCACACGACGTCCTGCACCCCGGAGGACCCCGCCGAACCCGCCGCCCCCCAGCAGAACTGAGCCCGCACCACTCCCGACGTGACGGCGAACTTGCGTACACCGCACGAGCAGGCCCGGCAGCTCCCCAGGAGCCACCGGGCCTTCGCCGTGCCCCCACCCGCTTCCCCCCACCCGCTTCCCCGCCCCTAACGCCCCCGACGTCGGCGGCGGAATCAGCCGCAGGCGCAGCCGGCGCGCGCCGGAACCTCCTTCGCAGCGGCCTGACCAGTGCAGCAGCCGTCACCGGCGCCGTCGAGGTCGGCGCTCCTGCCGAGAGTGTCGGCGTCGGCCTTGACCACGTAGACCTCCCACGGTTCGCGGCCCGGTCCGTGTACCCACACCTTGTCCTGGAGCGCGTAGCAGCAGGAGGTGTCGTTCTCCTCGAAGGTGGCGAGGCCGGCCTCCTCGAGCCGTGCGGCGGCGGCGTCGACCTGCTCGGTGGACTCGACCTCGACGCCGAGGTGGTCCAGGCGGGTCTCCTCGCCGGGCTCGCCCTCGATGAGCACGAGCTTGAGCGGGGGCTCGGCGATGGCGAAGTTGGCGTAGCCCTCGCGCCGCTTCGCCGGTTCGGCGCCGAACAGCTTCGAGTAGAAGGCGATCGACGCTTCGAGGTCGCCGACGCGCAGGGCGAGCTGAGCACGAGACATGACGGACTCCCATCCGCTTGAATTGATGTCTATCGATACAGAGCTTGCGCCTTGGATCGAGAAACGTCAACATAGAAGTATGTCGAAGCAAGGGTGCGTGGTGAGCAACCAGGACGACGGGATCGCGGGCTGCCGCCCGGGACCGGCGGCCGCGCCCCTGGACGACGCCCGGGCGACCGACCTGGCGAAGCTCTTCAAGGCGCTGGGCGACCCGGTACGGCTGCGACTGCTGTCGATGATCGCTTCGCGGTCGGGCGGCGAGGTCTGCGTGTGCGACCTGACCCCGGCCTTCGACCTGTCCCAGCCGACGATCTCCCACCACCTCAAGCTGCTCCGGCAGGCAGGTCTGATCGACTGCGAGCGTCGCGGCACGTGGGTCTACTACCGGGCGCTTCCCGGCACACTGGACCGGTTGTCCGCCTTCCTGGCGACGACGAAGGCCGCCGAGGCGATCGCGTGAACGCACCACCCGGGCGCCGGACCTGCACCACGGCGAGAGGCCCGGCCGCCCCGCAGGCTGACACCCCGCTCCAGAAGGACACTCGAGAAGGACACCCCACCATGACCGACCAGGCCGAACGCCCATCCGTACTGTTCGTCTGCGTCCACAACGCCGGGCGCTCCCAGATGGCGGCCGCCCTCCTCACCCACTTCGCGGGCGACCGCGTCCAGGTGCGCTCCGCAGGATCCGCACCCGCCGCCACCGTGAATCCCGCCGTGGTGGAGGCCCTGACGGAAGTGGGCGTCGACATCTCGGCGGAGGTCCCCAAGATCCTCACCGTGGAAGCGGTCCAGGCGTCCGACGTCGTGATCACGATGGGCTGCGGCGACACCTGCCCGGTCTTCCCCGGCAAGCGCTACCTCGACTGGGAACTCCCGGACCCGGCCGGCCGAGGAGTCGAAGCCGTGCGCCCCATCCGCGACGAGATCGAGCGGCGCGTCCGCGGCCTGGTCGACGAGATCGCCCCGGAGGCGCGGCCATGAGCGGGGACGACCGTATCCGCATCGCCGCGATGAGCCCTGAGCACGCGAACGAGGTCCTGACGATCTACCGACTCGGCATCGACGAGGGCAACGCCACCTTCGAGACCGCCGCCCCCAGTTGGGCGGAGTTCGACGCCGCGAAGCTGCCCGGGCACCGGTTCGTCGCCCTCGACGACACCGGCCGGGTGCTGGGCTGGGTCGCGGCGGTCCCGGTCTCGGACCGGTGCGTCTATGCCGGCGTCGTCGAACACTCGGTGTACGTCGACCCCGCCGCGCGCGGCCGCGGTGTCGGAAGGGCCCTGCTCCATGAACTGATCACGTCTACGGAGGCCGCGGGCGTGTGGACGATCCAGTCGGGCGTGTTCCCCGAGAACACGGCCAGTCTCGCTCTCCACGCGCGGGCCGGGTTCCGCGTCATCGGCACCCGGGAGCGCATCGGTCGCCAACACGGCGTGTGGCGGGACGTCGTACTGATCGAGCGCCGCAGCCCGACCGCCTGATCCCCCTCGGACCGACCCGACGCCCTGGCGTCGCCACTCACGCTCTCGAGCGACGGCGGTCATCACCCTGTGACGGTGCTCGCAGGGCCGCGCGAGGACCCGCTGATCGGCCGGCCGCTGCTCTTCGCCGCCGTCGGTGTCGGTGTCAGATGGTGGCGTCAAAAAACCCCCGGTCCATCGGACCGGGGGTCTTCTCGCTGGTGGGGCTAACAGGATTTGAACCTGTGGCCTCATCCTTATCAGGGATGCGCTCTAACCAACTGAGCTATAGCCCCGCCGCGCTCTGCGGAGTGTGTCCCGCGCGCTGACTCCTGAAGATTAGCGCACGACGCGGGCAGTCCCAAAATCGATGGTCACGGAGCCTCGGCCGGGGTGCGCGGACGTCCTGACGGGCGAGATCACTCGTCCTCTGCGAGGGTCAGCTCGACGCCGCCGACGAAGCCCGCGGAGAGGTTGTAGATGAACGCGCCGAGCGTCGCGAGGGCCGTCGCGAGGACGACGTCGATGACCGCGATGATCGACGTGAACATCAGGACGTGGGGGAGCGACAGGAACGACTGGAGGTCGAAGCCGTTCGACTCGTTCGAGCCGGTCGCCTCGGAGATCGTGCCGCCGACCGTCGAGAACACGCCCATGGCGTCCATGACCATCCACAGCATGGCCGCCGCGACGATCGTGCAGATGCCCAGCGCGATGGAGAGCAGGAAGCTCACCTTCATCACCGACCACGGGTCGGCCTTCGCCACGCGCAGCCGGGCCTTGCGCACGCGGGGCGTGGTGCGGGCGCCCGTCCGCGGTCGGCGTACCGCGTCGGCCGCCGGGGGCGCCTGGGTGGGATAGGCCTGCGGCGGGTGGTAGGGCCCCGCGGGCTGCTGCGGCTGCCGTTCGCCGGGAAGCGGCGACGCCTCCTGCTTGCCCTGTGCGCCTCGGGTGTCCGTCACGGTTCCCCCCTGGGTCCCCTGAGGGCCCGTGGATCCTGCCTGAGAGGTCTGGGCGGCCCGCGCGCCGGAGGAACCCGAGGGCCCCTTGGGCGGCTGCGGGCCGGTGGAGGGCGAGTCCGCGACGGGGGCCTTGATGGCCTTCAGCTGAGTGGTGTGGGTGTCGGCCGCACGCCCCTCGGCGCCTCCCGCACCGCCCGCGCCCCGCGCGTCGGTCGTCCGCGCGTCCCCCGCCGACGCGGCGGAGCCACGGCCGCCGCCGTTCTTGCCCGTGCCGGCAGACGTACCGGCGCCCGTGGCTCCGCTCACGATGACTCTCTCCTCGTGCTACTCGGCCGAGGGCGACTCACCCTCGTCCGTGCCGGCGGTCGTGGCCGCCTCGGCGGTGTCGTCCGCGGCGATTCCGCCGTCGACCTCTTCCGCCTCGCGCCCCGCCTCGGCGTTACGGGCGATGCCGACGACGGCATCGCGCTTGCCCAGGTTGATCAGTTGGACGCCCATGGTGTCACGGCCCGTCTCCCTGATCTCGTTGACTCGCGTACGAATCACACCGCCGCCCAGCGTGATGGCGAGGATCTCGTCGGTCTCCTCGACCACCAGCGCGCCGACGAGAGACCCACGGTCCTCGACGATCTTGGCGGCCTTGATGCCGAGGCCGCCGCGACCCTGGACGCGGTACTCGTCGACGGCGGTCCGCTTCGCGTACCCGCCGTCTGTGGCAGTGAACACGAACGTACCGGGTCGAACAACATTCATCGAGAGGAGCTGGTCTCCCTCACGGAAGCTCATGCCCTTGACACCCGAGGTGGCACGGCCCATGGGCCGCAGGCTTTCGTCCGTAGCGGTGAACCTGATCGACTGTGCCTTCTTGCTGATCAGAAGCAGATCATCGTCCGCCGAGACGAGCTCGGCTCCGATCAGTTCGTCGTCGGAACCGTCCTCCGTCTCACGGAGGTTGATGGCGATGACGCCACCGGAACGCGGCGAATCGTAATCCTTCAGAGGCGTCTTCTTCACCAAGCCGCCCTTGGTGGCCAGGATCAGATAGGGCGCCACCTCGTAGGTGCGGATCGCGAGGATCTCGGCGATCGCCTCGTCCGGCTGGAAGGCCAGCAGGTTCGCGACGTGCTGACCGCGCGCGTCCCGCCCGGCGTCCGGCAGCTCGTACGCCTTCGCCCGGTAGACACGGCCCTTGTTGGTGAAGAACAGCAGCCAGTGGTGCGTGGTGGAGACGAAGAAGTGGTCGACGATGTCGTCTTCCTTGAGCTTCGCTCCCCGCACGCCCTTGCCGCCGCGCTTCTGCGCCCGGTAGTCGTCCGTCTTCGTGCGCTTGACGTATCCGCCGCGCGTCACGGTGACGACGATGTCCTCCTCGGCGATCAGGTCCTCGATGGACATGTCGCCGTCGTAGGGCACCAGCATCGTCTTGCGGTCGTCGCCGTACTTCTCGACGATCGCCGTGAGTTCGGCGCTGACAATGCCGCGCTGACGGACCGGCGAGGCGAGGATCGCGTTGTACTCGGTGATCTTCGCCTGCAGTTCGTCATGCTCCTGGATGATCTTCTGGCGCTCCAGGGCGGCCAGCCGGCGCAGCTGCATCTCGAGGATGGCGTTGGCCTGGATCTCGTCGATCTCCAGGAGCCCCATCAGGCCCGTGCGCGCCACGTCGACGGTCTCACTGCGCCGGATCAGCGCGATGACCTCGTCGATGGCGTCCAGGGCCTTCAGCAGGCCGCGCAGGATGTGCGCCCGCTCCTCGGCCTTGCGCAGCCGGAACTTCGTCCGGCGGACGACGACCTCGATCTGGTGCGCCACCCAGTGGCGGATGAACGCGTCCAGGGAGAGCGTGCGCGGAACGCCGTCGACCAGCGCCAGCATGTTGGCGCCGAAGTTCGTCTGCAGGTCCGTGTGCTTGTACAGGTTGTTCAGCACGACCTTCGCGACCGCGTCCCGCTTCAGGACGATGACGAGGCGCTGGCCCGTGCGCGAGGACGTCTCGTCGCGGACGTCCGCGATGCCGCCGATCTTGCCGTCCTTCACCAGGTCGGCGATCTTCTGCGCGAGGTTGTCGGGGTTGACCTGGTAGGGCAGCTCCGTGACCACCAGGCACTGGCGGTTCTGGATCTCCTCGACCTCGACGACCGCCCGCATGGTGATCGAGCCACGGCCCGTGCGGTACGCCTCCTCGATGCCCTTGCGGCCCACCACAAGGGCGCCGGTCGGGAAGTCGGGGCCCTTGATGCGCTCCATCAGCGCGTCCAGGAGCTCCTCGTGGGAGGCCTCCGGGTTCTCCAGGCACCACTGCGCGCCGGCCGCCACCTCGCGCAGGTTGTGCGAGGGGATGTTGGTCGCCATGCCGACCGCGATGCCCGCCGAACCGTTGATCAGCAGGTTCGGGAAGCGCGCCGGCAGAACGGTCGGCTCCTGGGAGCGGCCGTCGTAGTTGTCCGTGAAGTCGACGGTCTCCTCGTCGATGTCACGGACCATCTCCATCGACAGCGGCGCCATCTTGCACTCGGTGTACCGCATGGCCGCCGCCGGGTCGTTGCCCGGCGAGCCGAAGTTGCCGTTGGAGTCCACCAGCGGCATGCGCATCGACCACGGCTGCGCGAGGCGCACCAGCGCGTCGTAGATCGAACTGTCGCCGTGCGGGTGGTAGTTGCCCATGACGTCGCCGACCACGCGGGCGCACTTGTAGAAGCCGCGCTCGGGCCGGTAGCCGCCGTCGTACATGGCGTACAGGACGCGGCGGTGGACGGGCTTGAGGCCGTCGCGGACGTCCGGCAGCGCACGCGAGACGATGACGGACATCGCGTAGTCGAGGTACGAGCGCTGCATCTCCGTCTCGAGCCCGACGGGCTCGATGCGCATCACGATGCCGCCCTCTTCAGGGCTGACGGGGGTGTTCTCGTCGGTCATTGCTGGGGGGAATCCTTTCTGACGCGGTCAGCTGAGACCGACTCAGATGTCGAGGAAGCGGACGTCCTTGGCGTTGCGCTGGATGAAGGCGCGGCGCGCCTCGACGTCCTCGCCCATGAGGACCGAGAAGAGGTCGTCGGCCTGGGCGGCGTCGTCGAGGGTGACCTGGCCGAGGACGCGGTGCTCCTGGTCCATCGTCGTGACGCGCAGCTCCTCGGCGTTCATCTCGCCGAGACCCTTGAAGCGCTGGATGGAGTCCTCGCGCACCCGCTTGCCGCGCTGACGGCCCATCTCGAGCAGCGCGTCGCGCTCACGGTCGGAGTACGCGTACTCGATGTCGTCGCGACCCCACTTGATCTTGTAGAGCGGCGGACGGGAGAGGTACACGTGCCCGGCCTCGACCAGCGGCCGCATGAAGCGGAACAGGAAGGTCAGCAGCAGCGTGCTGATGTGCTGGCCGTCGACGTCGGCGTCCGCCATCAGGATGATCTTGTGATAGCGCAGCTTCTCGATGTCGAAGTCCTCGTGCACACCCGTGCCGAAGGCGGAGATCAGCGCCTGGATCTCCTGGTTCTGCAGGATCTTGTCGATCCGCGCCTTCTCGACGTTGAGGATCTTGCCGCGGATCGGGAGGATCGCCTGGTACTGCGGGTTGCGGCCGGACTTGGCCGAGCCGCCGGCCGAGTCGCCCTCGACGATGAAGATCTCGCACTTGGTGGGGTCGTTGGACTGGCAGTCGGAGAGCTTGCCCGGCAGGGACGCCGACTCCAGCAGACCCTTGCGGCGGGTCAGGTCGCGGGCCTTGCGGGCCGCCACGCGCGCGGTGGCCGCCTGGATGCCCTTGCGGACGATGTCCGCCGCCTCGACCGGGTTGCGGTCCAGCCAGTCGTTGAGGTGCTCGTAGACCGCCTTCTGCACGAAGGTCTTGGCCTCCGTGTTGCCCAGCTTGGTCTTGGTCTGCCCCTCGAACTGCGGCTCGCTCAGCTTGACCGAGATGATCGCCGTCAGACCCTCGCGGATGTCGTCGCCCGTGAGGTTGTCGTCCTTCTCGCGCAGCAGCTTCTTGTCGCGCGCGTACTTGTTGACCAGGTTGGTCAGCGCCGCGCGGAAGCCCTCCTCGTGCGTGCCGCCCTCATGCGTGTGGATGATGTTGGCGAAGGAGTACACGCCCTCGCTGTAGCCGCTGTTCCACTGCATGGCGACCTCGAGGGACAGGCTCTTCTCCCTGTCCTCCGCCTCCAGGTCGATGATCGTCGGGTGAACCGCCTCGCCCTTGCGGGAGTTGAGGTACCTCACGAAGTCGACGATGCCGCCCTCGTAGTGGTACGTGACGGTCTTGACCTCGTCCTTCTCGTCCGCACCCGCCTCGTCCGCCCCGGCGGTGGCCTTCGCCGACTCGCGCTCGTCGGTGAGCTTGATCGTCAGGCCCTTGTTGAGGAACGCCATCTCCTGGAAGCGCCGCGACAGCGTCTCGAAGGAGTACTCGGTGGTCTCGAAGATGTCGGCGTCCGCCCAGAAGGTGACCGACGTGCCGGTCTCCTCGATGGCCTCGTGCTTGGCCAGCGGCGCCGTGGGCACGCCCATCTTGTAGTCCTGCGTCCAGCGGTGGCCGTCGGTCCGGACCTCGACGGCGACCTTGCTGGACAGGGCGTTGACGACGGAGACGCCGACGCCGTGCAGCCCGCCGGAGACCGCGTAGCCGCCGCCGCCGAACTTGCCGCCCGCGTGCAGCACGGTCAGCACGACCTCGAGGGCCGGCTTGCCCTCGGAGGCCACGATGCCCACCGGGATGCCTCGGCCGTTGTCGGTGACCCGCACGCCGCCGTCGGCGAGGATCGTCACGTCGATGGTGTCCGCGTGGCCGGCCAGGGCCTCGTCGACCGAGTTGTCGACGACCTCGTACACCAGGTGATGCAGACCGCGCTCGCCGGTCGAGCCGATGTACATACCGGGTCGCTTGCGGACCGCGTCCAGACCCTCGAGGACGGTGATGGCGCTGGCGTCGTACGAGGCGGTGACCTCGTGGCCCGAGGCGTTCGCCTCGCTGTTCACGCCGGCGTCGGTGGACGGGATGTTCTCGTTGGGGTTGCCGGAATCGGCCACGAAGCGCCCTTTCTGGCACAGCACTAGCCAGGCTCTGGGGACCCCTCCGGGGAGGGTTGCCGGAGCGGCTGCGGCATGTTGCGTTGGTCAGCCTTGATCAGCGTTGCTCGACTTCTCCCGGGCGGTCCCCACGTTCGGGGCGGGATTGGCTTCCAGTCTACCGGTAGCACTGACACTGATGGGGGTTTGCCGGTACCTGAGTCCGCATGTGCCGCCCTCAACCGGCGTCTTCCGGGTCCCGATATACGGAAGGGGGCTCCAAGAGGCTCACAGCGGCACTCAGCGCTTTCGGGTGTCAACCCTTGGCTACTTGGGAGTCAGGTCACCGCGCGCACCCGTGCGCGGGCGCGCGAAACGAAGGCCGGGCGGTCGGGAAGGGACCGCCCGGCCCAGTCAAGACGTGATGCACCTCACCCGTAGGTGTCGCCCGGGCCGGTGCTTCCGGGGGCCCTCAGAGGCCCGTAGCGGCGTACGGGGCCGCCCGGGCCCAGCACCTTGATCAACCGCACCGCGCCGTGCCCCAGATCCTCGTTGAGACGCGCGACCAGCGTCGGAGCGAGCAGCCGCAGGTTCGTCGCCCAGGCCGTCGAGTCGCAGCGCACGATCAGCGTCCGCTCCTCGTCGTCGTACCTCTCCGGCACACAGTGCTTCGCCACGTCCTCGCCGACGATCTGCGGCCAACGGCCCATCACACCGCCCACGGCGGCCGGCGCCTCCCAACCGCGCTCGTTGAGCAGCCGGTTGATCGCGGCGCCCAGCGCCATCGGGTCGCGGCCGTCCGCGCGCGCCCCCGAGCGCAGCCCCGCCCCGCGCCGGGCCTGCTTCTTCTGCTGCGCCGCGTCCCCGCGCGCGCGTGCCTGCTCACGGGCCGCCCTGAGCGCCACGCGCGCGAGGTCGACGCCGGACGGCTCGGGCACCCGCTTCGGGGCGGGCTGGTCGGCGGAGCCGGCGGCGCTCATACGCGCTCCACCGTCCCTTCGGACACCGTGTACCGCGCCCCGGCGAGCACATGGGGCACGTCGTCGTCGACCGCGGCCGTCACCAGCACCTGCTCGCCGGGCGCGACCAGCTCCGCCAGCCGCTCGCGTCTGCGGGCGTCCAGTTCGGCGAAGACGTCGTCCAGGACCAGGACCGGCTCGTTGCCCTCCGCCCGCAGCAGGTCGTACGAGGCCAGCCGCAGCGCCAGCGCGTACGACCAGGACTCGCCGTGCGAGGCGTACCCCTTGGCGGGCAGCTGACCGAGCTTGAGCAGGAGATCGTCCCGGTGCGGCCCGACGAGGGTGACGCCCCGCTCGATCTCCTGCTTGCGGGCCTGCGCGAGGGCGGCCGTCAGCTGCTCGTAGAGGTCGTCACGGGTGTGCGCCTCGCCCGGCGCGGAGGGCTTGTACTCCAGGGCCACGGGTCCGCCGCCGGGCGCGAGCTGCTCGTACGCCTTGTCGGCGAGCGGCTGGAGGGCGGCGACCAGATCGAGCCGCCGGGCGAGCAGCTCGGCGCCCACGCGCGCGAGGTGCTGGTCCCACACGTCGAGCGTCGACAGGTCCAGGGAACGGCCGCCGTGCCGGCGCGCGAGCGCGGCGGACTTCAACAGCGTGTTGCGCTGCTTGAGCACCCGCTCGTAGTCCGAGCGCACCCCGGCCATCCGCGGGGAGCGCGCGGTGATCAGCTCGTCGAGGAAGCGGCGCCGCTCGCCGGGGTCGCCCTTCACCAGCGCGAGATCCTCGGGCGCGAACAGCACGGTCCGTACGATGCCCAGCACGTCACGAGGTCTGACCTGCGACGACCTGTTGATCCTGGCCCGGTTGGCCTTGCCCGGGTTCAGCTCCAGCTCGATCAGCTGCTGCCGCTCGCCCTGGGTCACCCGGGCCCGGACGATCGCACGGTCGGCGCCCATGCGGACCAGCGGCGCGTCCGAGGAGACCCGGTGGCTGCCGAGGGTGGCGAGGTAGCCGACGGCCTCGACGAGGTTCGTCTTGCCCTGCCCGTTGGGGCCCACGAAAGCGGTGACGCCCGGGTCTAGCGGGACTTCGACCCGGGCGTACGAGCGGAAGTCGGCCAGCGACAGATGCGTGACGTGCATGGTCGTTCGCCGACCTCCCCCAGGGTTGTGGATCGCGGGGCGACCCTGTGGATTACTTCTTCTCGACGGCGTGGCCGCCGAACTGGTTGCGCAGCGCGGCGATCATCTTCATCTGCGGCGAGTCGTCCTGCCGGGAGGCGAACCGCGCGAACAGCGAGGCCGTGATCGCGGGCAGCGGCACGGCGTTGTCGATGGCCGCCTCGACCGTCCACCGGCCCTCGCCGGAGTCCTGGGCGAAACCGCGCAGCTTGTCCAGGTGCTCGTCCTCGTCGAGGGCGTTGACGGCCAGGTCCAGCAGCCAGGACCGGATGACCGTGCCCTCCTGCCAGGACCGGAAGACCTCGCGGACGTCCGTGACCGAGTCGACCTTCTCCAGCAGCTCCCAGCCCTCGGCGTAGGCCTGCATCATGGCGTACTCGATGCCGTTGTGGACCATCTTGGCGAAGTGGCCGGCACCGACCTTGCCGGCGTGCACCGCGCCGAAGTCGCCCTCGGGCTTGAGCGCGTCGAAGACCGGCTGCACCTTGGCGACGTTCTCCGCGTCGCCGCCGTACATCAGCGCGTAGCCGTTCTCCAGGCCCCAGACGCCGCCGGAGACACCGCAGTCGACGAACCCGATGCCCTTGGCGGCGAGCTCCTCGGCGTGCTTCTCGTCGTCCGTCCAGCGGGAGTTGCCGCCGTCCACCACCACGTCGCCGGGCTCCAGCAGCTCGGCGAGCTCGTCGACGGTCGACTGGGTGGCGGCGCCTGCCGGAACCATCACCCAGACCACCCGCGGGCCCTTGAGCTTGCCCACCAGCTCTTCGAGGCTGTGGACGTCGGCGAGGTCCGGGTTGCGGTCGAATCCGACGACGGTGTGGCCGGCGCGGCGGATCCGCTCGCGCATGTTGCCGCCCATCTTGCCGAGGCCGACGAGACCGAGCTCCATCAGTTGTTCCTTAGGTCGCTGTGTGGCGTGTGGGGCACCTCGTGCCCCGGTCCGAGCCTAAACCCGGACCCTCACGCACACCTGTGGGCATACGCGCTCAGACGTACCACCCATCTCGCCGCTCACCTGCGGCTTCGTCCACAGACCGGGGTCGTTCGGCCACAGCCTGTGGACGACCTGGGGCGACCGGGCCGCCGACCGCTCAGCCGCTCAGCCGCACCGGCATGATCAGGTACTTGTAGGCGTCGTCCGCCTCCGCGTCCAGTGCCGGCTTGCCGCTGAGCAGCGCGGGCTTGGTGGACGTCGTGAAGGAGAGCTGGGCCACCGGGGAGTCGATGGCGCTCAGGCCGTCCAGCAGGAAGGTCGGGTTGAAGGCGATCGAGATGTCGTCGCCCTCCAACTGGGCGTCGACCCTTTCCACAGCCTGTGCGTCATCGCTGGAACCGGCCTCCAGGATCAGCACGCCCTGCTCGAAGCTGAGCCGCACCGGGGTGTTGCGCTCGGCGACCAGGGCCACGCGCTTGACGGCCTCCACGAAGGGGGCGGTCTCGATCACCGCGACGGAGTTGAACTCCGTCGGGAACAGCGTGCGGTACTTCGGCAGGTCGCCCTCCAGGAGACGCGTCGTCGTACGACGGCCCGCGCCCTCGAAGCCGATCAGGCCCTCGCCCGAACCGCCGCCGGACAGCGCCAGGGTGACGCTGTCGCCGCTCGTGAGCGCCTTGGCGGTGTCCAGCAGCGTCTTGGCGGGCACCAGGGCGACCGCGGAGGCCTCGGGGTTCTCCGGCTTCCACAGGAACTCGCGGACGGCGAAGCGGTAGCGGTCGGTGGAGGCCAGCGTGACGGTGTCGCCCTCGATCTCGATGCGCACGCCGGTCAGCACCGGCAGGGTGTCGTCGCGCCCGGCGGCGATGGCGACCTGGGCGGCCGCGGCGGCGAAGACCTCGCCGGGGACCGTGCCCGTCGCGTTCGGCATCTGCGGCAGCGAGGGGTACTCCTCCACCGGCAGCGTGTGCAGGGTGAACCGCGAGGAACCGCAGACCACCGTCGCCCGTACACCGTCTGTGGAGATCTCCACCGGGCGGTTGGGCAGGGCCCGGCAGATGTCGGCGAGGAGCCGGCCGGAGACGAGGACCGTGCCCTCCTCCTCGGTCTCGGCGTCCACCGAGACCCGGGCGGAGACCTCGTAGTCGAAGCTGGACAGGCTCAGCTGCCCGTCCTCCGCCTTCAGCAGCAGGCCGGCGAGGACCGGCGCCGGCGGGCGGGCCGGGAGGCTGCGCGCCGCCCAGGCCACGGCCTCCGCGAGTACGTCGCGTTCCACCCGGATCTTCACTCTTGCCGCCTCCTGCTGTTGCCGGCGCTTCTCGCCCTGCCTGGCTTGCGTCGCTGTCTCGGTGTGATCGGCCCCGGTGCGGGGCAGGACCACCGGGGACCAGTCTGACGCACCGCACTGACAGTAGGTGCCCCTCGGGGTCAAGTCGTGACGAGGGGCAGCCGGGCACCGAGGAGCGAGTTGTGCACAGGACCCCCTTCTAAACGGATTTCTCGCTCTCTCTAGTCGGGAGTAGTAGTAGGGGCTGTGGATACGGTGGATAACTGCGTTTTCGCAGCTCAGAGGCGATATTTTGTCCACCGACCCTGTGGGTGGAGCCGGTGGACAACCGGGGCCTTCTGTGGAGAACAGAAAGTTCTGCACACACCGTGCACAGGGAGGGCCGAGTTCTCCCCAGCGCCGTCCCCAGGTTCGGCGCCGTTTCCCACAGGGCACTCCGGCACCTTCGTGTGACGCCTTTCACTCGCCCCGGTGAGAACGCGCGCCGCGTTGCCGAACAGTGGACAGACATGTGGAGAAGCCGAAGATCGCTGGGGACAACCGGCCCAGGCCTGTGGGCGGCCGGTGGACAACTCCGTGCACAGGCTGTGGATCATTTTTTTGTCCACAGCCTGTGGACATCCTTCGTCCACGAATCCACAACCAGGTGACCTGGTGAGATCCTCCCGCACCCCGTCGGCCTGTGGACACAGTCTGGACAACTTCCCGGTCCCCAGGGTGTGGACGGGAGAAAGTCGCCGAATCTGTGGAGGGAAGCCGTAACCCCGGCCCTTATTCGAACAGCGGGTGAGCGCTGTACGGCCGGCGTACGACGGGCGGATGTGCCGTGAGGGACCGCGGAGGGGTCTCAAGGGCGCGGTCAAGGGGTCGCGAGGGCGCGGCGGAGGGGTCGCGAGGGGCCGCGGACGATCGCCGAACGGCCGCCCGGGCGTCCGTGGAGGGCCGGGCCGGGGAGCCCCGCACGACCCGCAGAACGACGAGAAGCGCCCCCAAAGGCCTCCGGGGGCGCTTCTCGTCCAGCGCACGGCGGTGCTCCACGACGCGGGGGCGGGGGGGGGGGGGGCGCGCCCGCCGCCCCCCCCCCCCCCCCCCCCGCCCGGGGTTTTGGGGTGGGGCAGACGGGGCCCCGGGGGGGTGGTGT